>JBOHQB010000405.1:0-2473 GCA_050731995.1 Candidatus Rokuibacteriota bacterium | reverse complement strand
GTCCCCTCCGCCCGCATGAAATCGGCCGCGACGCCCATGCCGACGATCGCGGGCAGGTTCTCGGTGCCCGAGCGGTATCCCGCCTCCTGCCCGCCGCCGACGATGACGGGCGCCAGCGTCACCCCGGCGCGCGCCCAGAGGGCCCCGGCGCCGGGCGGTCCGTAGAGGTCGTTGGACGAGAGCGTCAGGAGATCGACCCCGTACTCGTCCACGTGGAGGGGCACGCGTCCGACCGCTCCGACACCGTCCACGTGGAACGGCACGCCCCGCGCGCGCGCCGCGCGCCCGATCTCGCGGATCCGCTGAATGGTGCCGACCTCGCCGCTGGCCGCGCCGATCGAGACGAGCGCGGTGTCCTCCGCGAGCGCGCGCGCGACGGCGTCGGGGTCCACGCGGCCGGCAGCGTCCACCGGCACGGCGGTCACGCGCCAGCCATGCTGCTCGAGCTCTTTGCACGCGTTGACCACCGAGACGTGCTCGATCGCCGAGGTCACGACGTGCCGGCCCGCCGCGCGCCGGGCGAGGCCCTTGAGCGCCAGGTTGTTCGCCTCGGTCGCACCGGACATGAACACCACGCCGGACGCAACGCCGCCGAAGAGCCGCGCGACCTTCACGCGCGCGCCGTCGAGCGACGCGCGCGCCTCGAGCCCGAGCGAGTGGAGCGCCGAGGGATTGCCCACGCCCCCCTCGAGGAACGGACGCATGAGTGCGATGACGCGCGGGTCGACCGGGGAGAAGCCCGCGTAGTCCAGGTAGACGCGGGCGGGCGGGACCCCGCCCGCGCGCTCAGCGGGCCTTGCGGATGACGAAGAGGAAGACCGCGCCATCGCGCTCGATCTCCATCAGCTCGTGGCCCGTGCGCGCCGTCCAGCTCTTCATGTCGGCCTCGGACGCGGGATCGTCGGAGAGCATCTGGAGGATCTGCCCGACGGCCATGGTCTTGATCGCGTCACGCACCTTGAGAACGGGCATCGGGCAGAAGAGCCCGAGACAGTCGAGGGTGCGATCCGAGACGATCGCCATAACGTAGCGAAAATTCTGACATTGACACCTCCGAGGGGCAACAGAATAATGCCGTCATGCCGGTGCTCCTCGTCGAGACGTCGAAGGCCGGCCCGCGCCTCTACGCCGACCGCCTCCGTGAGGTGCTCGTGCGGTACGCGTTCCCGCACGGCAAGCCGATCACGGCCTCCTTCGGCGTCGCCAGCCTGCCCGAGGACGAGGCCGCGACCGCCGAAGACCTCTTCCGGGCCGCCGACGAGGCGCTCTACGCCGCCAAGCGCGCGGGCAAGAACGTGGTCGTCGCGACCGGCCCGGCCGCGCGGGTGACATAGCGTGGCGCCGCGCGACATCCTGATCGTCGACGACGACCGGCAGGTCCGCGAGGTCTTGCACCAGATCTTCCTGAGCGCCGGCTACACGTGCCGGCTGGCCCAGGACGGCCGCATCGGCCTCGACGCGTTCAAGGAGTGGAAGCCGCCGCTGGTCGTGACCGATCTCAAGATGCCGCTCATGAGCGGCACCGAGCTGCTCCAGGGCATCCGCGCGATGGACGGCGACGCCGCGGTGATCGTGCTGACCGGCGCCGCCGACGTGAAGACCGCGATCGACAGCCTCAAGCTGGGCGCCTACGACTTCATCATGAAGCCCGTGAACGTCGAAGAGCTCCTGATCGCCGCCGACCGGGCGCTCGAGCGGCGGCAGCTCCTCATCGAGCGGCGCGAGTACCAGCAGATGCTCGAGGCGCGGGTCGAGCAGGCGACGCACGACCTCGTCGCGGCCTTCCGGGAGCTCGAGGACACATACCGGGCGACGCTCGAGGCGCTCGGCTCGGCGCTCGACTCGCGCGACGTCGGCACCGAAGCCCACTCGCGGCGTGTCCACGGCTACGCGCTGGCCACCGCGCGCGAGCACGGCGTGCCGGAGCACGACCTCCGCGACCTCGCCCACGGCGTGCTGCTCCACGACATCGGCAAGATCGGCATCCCCGACGGGATCCTCCTCAAGCCCGGGCCGCTGACCGAGGAGGAATGGGTGACGATGAAGACGCACCCCGAGATCGGCAAGCGGCTCATCGAGGGGATCCCCTTTCTCAGAGGGGCGGTGCCGATCGTCTGGTCGCACCACGAGAAGTGGGACGGCTCGGGCTACCCGCGCCGTCTCGCGGGCGAGGCGATCGCGCTCGGCGCGCGGATCTTCACCGTCGTCGACGCCTTCGACGCGATGACCTTCGACCGCCCGTACTCGCGCGCGATCTCCTTCGAGGCGGCCAAGGCGGAGATCAAGCGGTGCGCGGGCGCGCACTTCGACCCGGCGGTCGTCGAGTCGTTCTTCCGGGTGCCCGAGTCGCTCCTCGAAGAGATCCGGCGGCGCTCGACCGATCCCTGATCGAGTCGCCACGCGAATACGAGGAGCGCCACGGGTTCCCCGGGGCGGTTCCGAGCGTTGGGGGGGTGGGGGGCCATATCGGGGC
>JBOHQB010000404.1:0-2906 GCA_050731995.1 Candidatus Rokuibacteriota bacterium | reverse complement strand
GGGCGCCATCGCTCGCCGCAGCGCGCGTGGACGCGCCACTCCCTCCGGCCCGGTACGTCGCCGTACGTGGCCCGCGCGGGCGCCACGGGCGCCCGGCCGCCCGTCGTGAGCCGTCCGGCGCCGGCTCGGGTGGCGGACGTCGCCGCCACCGTCGAGGCGTGCCTCGCGCTCCACAACGAGGCGCGTTACGAAGAGGTCGTGGCACGCGGCACGGCGGCGCTCAGCGACGGGCCGGCGGGCGTGCGTCCCGCGGAGGACGCCGACGGCACCGCGGCGCTGTGGTCGGTCGTCGGGCTCTCGAAGCAGGCGCTCGGCGACAACGACGGCGCCCGCGACGCGCTCGAGGGCGCGATCGTCGCCGCGACGGTCCAGGAGCGCCCGACCTACCAGCGCCAGCTCGCCCGGCTCGCGACGGGCGTCGCCGAGGACCGGCTCGCGCGGGCGAGCGCGCTCGCGAGTCCCGACGCCGAGGAGCGCGTGACGCTCGTGCGGGAGGCCGTCGCGTGGCTGCAGCGCGGCCAGGCGGCGATGCCGGAGGACGCGACGCTCGCCGAGCTCGCGGCGGCGGCGCGCGCGGCGCTCTGGCCGGCGTACGAGCAGGTCGTGATGGGGCAGGTGCAGCGGCAGCGCTTCCGCGAAGCCCGGCGCCTGCTGCGCGCAGCACTCGAGGATCCGGCGTTTCCACCGGCGCGGAAGGACAAGTTCGAAGAGCTCCTCTCCGGAACGTTCAGCGGCGAGATCGGCCAGCTCACGGCGCAGGCGATCCGCTCGGTGCAGGAGGCGCGGGAGACGGAAGCGCTCGGCTCGCTCCAGCGCGCCGAGGAGCTCCTCGCGCGGGTCCACGACGAGGCGCTCCCGCCCAAGCGCCGCGAGGAGGTGGACCGGCGTCTCTGGTGGGGCTACAACCGGCTCGGTACGCGCCGGGTCGAGTCCGGCGAGTTCGAGGACGCGGTCGAGCCGCTGTTCCGCGCGCTGCGTCTGGCGCCCGTCGGCACCGAGCGCCACGCCGAGACGCGCGCCGTGCTCGCGCGCGCCTTCGAGGGGCTCGTCGACGCGCGCGCGCTCGAGATCCGCCAGCGCGCGGACGACGGCGATCGTGAGGCCGCGGTCGTCGAGACCGACCGGCTCTGGGCGCGGCTCCAGGGCGCGCGTGAGCGCGGCCTCGGGGAGCCGGACCTCGCGGTCGCGTGCGCGATGGTGCGCCGCCTGTTCGACGAGCTCGGCCTCGCGCGCGAATGACCGACACGCCGATCCCGCTCGGCGCCATGCTCGACCTTGCCGCCGAGCACCACCCCGAGACGCCCGCCGTCGTCTTCAAGGGGCGGCGGATCACGTACCGCGAGCTCCGGGAGCGCGCCGAGGCCTTCGCGCGCGGTCTCCTGGCGCTCGGCCTCGGTCCCGGCGACCACGTCGTCCTCTGGATGCCGAACTCGCTCGAGTGGAACGTCGTCAACTTCGCGATCGCGAAGATCGGCGCCGTGACCGTCACGTGCAACAGCCGGTACAAGGCCTTCGAGGTCGAGTATCTCCTGAAGCAGTCGGACGCCAAGGCGCTGATCCTCCTGGACCGCTTCGACACGGCGGCGGTCGACTATCTCGAGATCCTGCGGCAGGTCGTGCCGGACGTGATGTGGCTCCCGGACCGCCGTCTGCACAGCGCGAAGTTCCCCGAGCTACGCCACGTGATCGTCTTCGGCGCGTCGCGCGATCCCGGCTGCCTCGACCCCGAGGAGGTGCTGCGCCGCGGCCGCGCGGTCCCGGCCGGCGAGCCGGCGAAGATCCGGATCACGCCGGACAGCCCCGTCGAGATGCTCTACACCTCCGGCACGACGGGTGAGCCGAAGGGCTGCCTGCTCTCGCACAGCAACTTCTGGTACAAGGCGCGCGAGTTCCTGGCGCTCCACGGCTGGACGCACGAGGACCGGTGCCTGGTGCCGGTGCCGTACTTCCACATCTTCGGGGCGCTCGGCTGCGTGACCGCGAACGCCCTCGCGGGCTCGACCCAGGTCCTGATGGACGTCTTCGAGCCCGAAGAGGCGATGCGGCTCATCGAGAGCGAGCGCGTCACGCTCTTCTCCGGCGTGCCGACGATGTTCATCACGATCCTCGGCCACCCGAAGTTCGGGACGTACGATCTCGGGTCCCTCCGCACCGGGACGATCGGCGCCGCGCCGGTGCCGATCGAGATGTTGCGGAAGATCCTCGACAGCGACCACGGCCTCGGCATGGACGCGACGGTCGTCTACGGGCTCACCGAGGCGACGGGCGGCACGCACTTCACGCGGCGCGGCGACCCGATCGACAAGCGCGTCTCCACCGTCGGCCGCGTGACCCCCGAGCTCGTGGACCGGATCGTCGACCCGGCGACGGGCCGGGACTGCGGGTCCGGCGAGGAGGGTGAGGTGTGCGTGAAGGGCCCGAGCCTCATGCTCGGCTACTACAAGCGCCCCGAGGCGACGGCGGAGAAGATCCGGAACGGATGGCTCCATACCGGGGACATGGGGATCAAGGACGCGGAGGGCTTTCTGCGGATCACCGGCCGGCTCGGCGACATGATCATCGTGGGCGGCTTCAACACCTACCCCGCCGAGATCGAAAACTTCTACCTCCGCCACCCGAAGATTCTCGACGTCTCGGTCGTCGGCGTGCCGGACCCGGTCCTGGGCGAGGTCGTCATGGCCTTCGTCATTCCGCTGGCGGGCGAGGCGCTCGCACCCGGCGAGATCGTCGACTTCGGCCGCGGGCAGATCGCGAACTTCAAGGTTCCCAAGCACGTCGAGGTCGTGCGGGAGTTCCCGCTGACGGGCTCGGGCAAGGTTCAGAAGTTCAAACAGCGCGCCTGGGCGATCGAGACGTACGGTTTCTCGGCACCAAAGTAAGTGGGGGGCCCCGATATGGCCCCCCAC
>JBOHQB010000403.1:0-3341 GCA_050731995.1 Candidatus Rokuibacteriota bacterium | reverse complement strand
GGTTGCGCCCGCACCGACCGTGGTCTGCGGCAGACGACCGGCGCGTGTTTCGCGTAGCATGGCGCGGGCGCGCGCCAGATTGGCGGTGGCGACGCGCAGATCGGTATTGGCGCGGAACGCATCCCCTATCAGCGTGTCGAGCACCGGATCGTCATAGAGCCGCCACCAGTCGCCCTGCAGCTCCGCGGCCGCAAAGGCGGGGTTGGCGGCGCCGATAAAGGCGCCCGCCGCGGTGGTGGGCGTCGCGGGCGCCTTGTGCTCGGGCCCGACGGTGCAGGCCGCGAGGGTGAGCAGGCTGGCAAAACCGAGCGCGCGGAGTGATTTCGACCGGAAAAGCGACATGGCTTTACTCCTTATTCGGCGGGCTGCAGCGTTTCGGGCTGCGGCGACCGCCGTCTGCGCAACTTTTCGGCGAGGTTGCGCGTGACGACATAGAAGGTGGGCGTGAAGACGAGCCCGAAGAAGGTGACGCCGATCATCCCGAAGAACACCGCGGTGCCAAGCGCCTGGCGATGTTCGGAACCCGCCCCCGTCGCCATCACCAGCGGCAGCACGCCGAGGATGAAGGCGAAGCTGGTCATCAGGATCGGACGAAGCCGGGTGCGCGCCGCGGCAACCGCCGCCTCGACGATCCCCGCGCCGCGTTCTTCCGCCTGTTTGGCGAATTCGACGATCAGGATCGCGTTCTTCGCGGCGAGCCCGATGAGCATGATGAGGCCGACCTGCACGTAGACGTTGTTGTCGTAGCCCATGAGCCAGACGCCGAAGAAGGCGCCCAGGGCGACGAGCGGCGAGCCGAGCAGTACCGCCCACGGCAGCCGCCAGCTCTCGTACATCGCCGCCAGCAGCAGGAACACGAACACGATCGCGAGGATGAAGGTCGGCGTCGCGGGTGGCGCCACCTTCTCCTGGTAGGACAGGGACGAGTAGGCGAAGCCCATCTCCTTCGGCATCGTCTCCGCGAAGACCGCCTCGAGCGCGGCGAGCGCCTGCCCGGAGGTGTAGCCGCGCCCCGGGACGCCGCTGATCTCTACCGACCGGAAGAGATTGAAACGTGTCGTGATCTCGGTATTGGGCACCGACGTGATCGTCACGAGCGTCCAGAGCGGGATCATCGTGCCGGCCTTGCTGCGGACGTAGATCTGGCCGATGTCCTCGGGCTTGCGGCGGTGGTCGGCGTCCGCCTGGACGTAGACGCGGAAGAGGCGTCCGAACCGGTTGAAGTCGTTCACGTAGGTGCCCCCGAGCACCGCGGACAGCGCCTGGAAGACCTCGTTCACGGGCACCCCGAGGCTGCGGGCCTTCTCGCGGTCGAGCTCGACCTTCACCTGGGGATAGTTCGGATCGAAGGAGGTGAAGAGATTGGCCAGCTCGGGCCGCTGGCGCGCCGCGCCGATGAACTTCCTGACCTCGGCGCCCAGCTGCTCGACGCTGAGCGAGCCGCTCCGGTCTTGAAGCAGGAACTTGAAGCCCGCGGAGGCGCCGAAGCCCGAGATCGTCGGGATGTTGAACGGGAAGATGATCGCCTCCGGGATTCTCGCGAACTGCGGAGCGAGACTCGCCATGAGTCCCTTGACGTGCAGCACGGGGCCGTGACGCTCGTCCCAGGGCTTCAGGCGGACGAGGAGGGTCCCGAAGTTCGGCTGGTACGTGTTCGTGACAAGCCCGAAGCCGCCGATCGTCGCGAAGGAGTCCACGCCGGGGGTCTTCGCGATGATCTGCTCGACGTGGGTGAGGACGGCGGCGGTCCGCTCGAGCGAGGCCCCGGGCGGGAGCTGGATGTTGACGCCCATGAGGCCCTGGTCCTCGTCCGGGATGAACCCGGCCGGCAGCGCGGATCCCAAGAGGCCGGCGCCGACGACCACCACGCCGACGAGCAGGATGCTCACGACCGCGCGGCGCACGAGCAGCCGGGCAATGCCGATGTAGCCGCTGGTCGTCCACTCGAAGAGCCGGTTGAATCCGCCAAAGAACACGCCGAGCGGGCCCCGCATCGGCCGGGCGGGCTTGAGGAGCATCGCCGAGAGCGCCGGCGCGAGCGACAGCGCGCTGAAGGCGGAGAGAAGCACCGAGATCGCGATGGTCAGCGCGAACTGCTGGTACATCTGGCCGGTGAGGCCGCCGAGGAAGGCGACCGGGATGAAGACGGCGGAGAGGATGAGGGCGATGCCGATGACCGGGGCGGACACCTCCTTCATCGCCTGGACCGTCGCGGCTCGTGGATCCAGGCCGTGCTCGATGTGATGGATGACAGCCTCGACCACGACGATCGCGTCGTCCACGACGATGCCGATGGCGAGCACCAGGCCGAACATCGACAGCGTGTTGACCGAGAAGCCGAGCATGGGGAAGAAGATGAACGTGCCGATGAGCGAGACCGGCACGGTCAGGAGCGGGATGATCGTCGCGCGCACGTTCTGGAGGAAGATGAAGACCACGAGCGTCACGAGAATGATCGCCTCGACGAACGTCTTCACGATCTCGTGGATCGAGGCCTCGACCGCCGGGGTGGTGTCGTAGACGATCTTGTAGTCCATGTCCGGCGGGAAGAGCGTCTTGGCCCGCGCCATCGTCTCGTAGATCTGCTTCGCGGCCTGCAGCTGGTTCGCGCCCGGCAGCAGGTAGACGGCCATCGCGCCCGCGGGCTTGCCGTCGAGCCGGCCGAAGGCGTTGTAGTCCTGCGAGCCCAGCTCGGCCCGCCCGACGTCCTTGATGCGGACCAGGGCGGCCTGCTCCGTGCCACGGACGATGATGTTCTCGAACTCCTCCGGTGTGACGAGGCGGCCGGGAGCCGCCACCGTGTTGGTGAACTGCTGGTCCTTCGGCGAGGGGGCGGCGCCGACCCGGCCCGCCGGGGCCTGGAGGTTCTGCTCCCTGATCGCCGAGATCACGTCCGACGGCGTCACGCCGAGGTTGGCCAGCCTGTCGGGCCGGATCCAGATCCGCATGCCGTAATCGGTGCCGCCGAAGAGGTCCGCCTGGGCGATGCCCGGGATGCGCAGCAGCTGGTCGCGCAGGTTGATGCCGCAGTAGTTGATGAGGTAGTTGGCGTCGTACGTCCCCTTGGGCGAGTAGACCGAGATCACCATGAGGATGCTGGGGCTCTGCTTCTTCACGGTCACGCCCTGCGCGGTCACCTCCTGCGGCAGGCGCGCCTGGGCCGTCGTGACCCGATTCTGCGTGAGGACGTTGGCGGTGTCCTGGTTCACCCCGACCTCGAAGTTGACGTCCAGCAGCATCCGGCCGTCGCTCGTGTTCGACGACTGCATGTAGATCATCCGGTCGACGCCGTTGACCTCCTGCTCGACCGGCGTGGCCACCGACTGCTCGACGGCCACGGC
>JBOHQB010000402.1:0-1640 GCA_050731995.1 Candidatus Rokuibacteriota bacterium | reverse complement strand
GGCGTGCGTGACGAGGTGGAAGATCCCCGCGGTGTACGCGCCGACGCCGACCGCGGCGAACATGTAGCCGAGCTGGCTGATCGTCGAGTAGGCGAGCACACGCTTGATGTCCGTCTGGACGAGCGCGACCGTCGCCGCGAAGATCGCGGTCGCGCCGCCGACCCACGCGACGACCTCCAGCGCCACGCCCGACCGCTCGAAGAGCGCGTGGCTCCGCGCCACCATGTAGACGCCGGCCGTCACCATCGTGGCCGCGTGGATCAGCGCCGAGACCGGCGTCGGGCCCTCCATCGCGTCCGGCAGCCAGGTGTGCAGCGGCAGCTGCGCGGATTTCCCGCACGCGCCCATGAAGAGGAGCAGCGCGATCCCGGTCGCCGTCGCGCGCGGCAGCTCCTCGGCGGCGCCGAAGATCGGCGCGTAGTCGAGGGTGCCGACGGCGGTCCACAGCCAGATGACGCCGAGGCCGAAGCCGAAGTCGCCGACGCGATTCACGATGAACGCCTTCTTGCCGGCCGCCGCCGCCGCAGCCCGCTCGTACCAGAAGCCGATGAGGAGGTACGAGCACAGCCCCACCGCCTCCCAGAAGACGTAGAGCAGCAGGAAGTTGCCGGCGATCACGAGCATCGTCATCGAGAACACGAAGAGATTCAGGTAGGCGAAGTAGCGCGCGTACCCGGCGTCGTCGCGCATGTAGCCGATCGAGTAGCAGTGGATGAGGAAGCCCACGCCCGTGACGACGAGAAGCATCACGCCCGTGAGCGGGTCGACGTACGCGGTCACCGCGGTCTGGAAGTCGCCGGCGACGATCCACGCGAACAGCGTGTCGGTGAACTGCTCGCCCGGCGCGACCCGCGCGAACGTCGCGCACGCCGCGAGGAACGAGAGCGCCAGCGCGGGCACCCCGATCCAGTGGGCGCGGCGTCCCGTGAGCCGCCCGAAGAAGATGTTCAGCAGCGCGCCGGCGAGCGGAAACGCGGGGATCAGCCAGACGGAGAGGGACACCGCGACAATCTATCGGTCGCTCCGGAGGGTGTCAAGCAACGCGCGTGATATCATCGGCGTCGTGCCCGGGCGCTCCCGCGCGAAATTCTGGATCCTCATCGTACTGCTTCTCATCCTCGCGGTGGTGGCGCCGATCTCCTACGTCGGCTGGCGGCAATCCGTGCCGCCCGTGCGCGCCACGATCAACGCGCCCCGCTTCCTCGGCCAGAAGACGACCTTCTCCGTCGTCGTGGAGGCGGCGCGGGGCAACGTCGTCCGCGCCGAGGTGCGCGTCATCCAGGGCGGCCGGACCCTCGGCGTCGCGCGGCAGGACACCGGGCTCGGCCCCCGCGCCGAAATCCCCATGACCGTGGAGGCCGCGGCCATCGGGCTGCGCGACGGCCCGGTGACGATCGAGGTGTGGGCGCGCGACGATTACTGGAGGCCCTTGCGCCAGGTCGAGCGCGCGATCGCGACGGC
The DNA here is from genome assembly GCA_050731995.1 of Candidatus Rokuibacteriota bacterium. Lineage (GTDB taxonomy): Bacteria > Methylomirabilota > Methylomirabilia > Rokubacteriales > CSP1-6 > JBOHQB01. The sequence continues at coordinate 179 of JBOHQB010000402.1, read as the reverse complement.
CCCGGTCACGGTCAGGACCACGCCCCCGCGCCTCGACCTCCTGGCCGTCACGCGCTACGTCTCGCCCGGCGGCGCGGCGCTCGTCGCCTTCCGGGCCGGGGACGGGGCGCGCGTCACCGTGCAGGTCGGCGCGCGCGCCTTCCCGAGCTTCGTCGTCGGCGAGCGCGGCGCGCGCGCCG
>JBOHQB010000401.1:0-3004 GCA_050731995.1 Candidatus Rokuibacteriota bacterium | reverse complement strand
TGAGCTGGGCACGCGCGCCGGCCGAGGTCTTCGCATCCTCGAGCGTATCGAGGTCCAGCTGGAGCGGAACGCCCTCTTTCTTCACGCCGTCGAGCTCGGCGGTGAGGCCGCAGCGCTCGTCGGACTCCGTGAAGACGAGCTTGGCGCGCGTGAAGGTGCCGTCATCGCGCGCGAGCAGCTCGACGGTCTCGATCAGCGTGCGCTTGATCTCCTCGGCCTCGGCCGCGGGCACCGTGGAGAATGCCGCGGTCAGCGTGATCTCAGCCATCGTAGACCTTCAGGATGTCGGCGTGCGCCTTCGCTGCGTTCGCGCGGATCGCGAAGCTGATCGCCTCCCGCACTTCGTCCTCGGTCGCGCCGGATGCCCTGGCACCTGCCAGGTCGCGCTTCGCTCAGTGCGTGTTGCCGACGGCGAGGTTCGCCGTCAGGTAACAGAGGTACGCGGTCTTCGGATCGAGCGAGCCCTTCTTGTACTTCCAGCTCGCGATCACCTTCTCTTCGATCGCTGCCATGCGTCCCTCCTTCAGCGGGCCAGGGCGAGCAGGATCTTCGCCACCTCGCCCGGCGCCGTCACCATCGCGTCGTGGCCCGTCTTGAGCTCGTGATATGTCCACTTGCGGTCGTCTCGCAGCTGCTTGGCGAACTGGTCGAACGGGCCCATCGCCGGGCTCGAGCAGTAGACGTAGGTCCGCTTGAGCTTCTCCCCGCCGACGGCCGCGAGCGGCTGCTCGAGCGTCCGGAGCGGCTGCGGCACGAGCCGTCGCTTGAGCCACTCGGTGTCACGCTGGCTCGTCACGCCGAATCGCTCGGGCGGAAACGGCGGGAGCCTCCAGCCGTCGCCCTGCGTCCGCGCCGTCTCGCGCATCGTCTGCGCCCGCTCGGCGCCCGCGTAGTCGAGAACCGATTTGCCCGCCTCGGGCACGAAGGCGTCGAGATAGACGAGGTGCGCGAGCCGGCCGGAGGCCTTCGCGGCGGCGCCGCCGATCACCATGCCGCCGTAGGAGTGCCCGACGAGGACCGCCTGGCGGACTTCTTCGTTCTCAAGGACGGCGACGACATCCTCCACGTGGAGCGCGAGGTCGACCTCGGGCCGTGCCAGGTGCGCGCGCTCGCCGAGGCCGGTGAGGGTCGGCGTCAGAACGGTATGCCCGGCGTCGAGGAGCAGGCGCGCGACCCGCGTCCAGCACCAGCCGCCGTGCCACGCGCCGTGGACGAGGACGTAGGTCGTCGCCATCAGTGCCCCGCCGCCCACGCGGCGCTGAACTGCTCGACGCCGGCCTCGAGCCCCCTGCCCGTCACCCGGATCATCACCGGTCGCGCGAACTTGAACGAGGAGTAGGACTCGGGCATGCGACCATGCCGTGACGGGCGAGCGGTGTGTGCTTGCCGACGACGAGGCGAGAGCGGATCACGGCAGGTACTGCACGATCTCGACCAGCTTGTTGTCCTTGAAGAAAAGATTCCAGCCCATGGGATACGCCCACACCTCGCTGACCTCGTCCTTGAGCTCGTCCCAGAATCGATGGGCTTCCTTCTGCATCGTCGCGGGGTCCGTGGCCGCCCGGAGCGGTCGTCCGAGCAGGATCAGGATCTGCTCCTTGTCCATGCCGACCGAGGCCTGCCGCGAGAACCGGAACGTCAGGAGCTCGTGGGAGCTCGCGGCCTCCGGGTGGCGCCGCAGGTAGTCGTCGATGAGCTGATGCATCGTCTCGTCCCACCTCCGACGCTCGTCGAAGCTCGGCGAGCGTCCGGTGCGGGCAACGATTCGGAGGGTGAAGAAATCTTCCGCGAGCGGCCCCTCGGTCGTGCGCTGCTCCATCCGCGCCCCGCTCAGGCACCCCGACAGCAGGAGCGCGACCGCTGCCAGCGCGAAGAGGCGTCCGCTCACGCGACTAGCATAGCAGAGGGTGACGCCCCGGCCATCCGAACGGGCCGCTCAGATCAGGGCGCTCTCGAGGACGATGCCGCGATCGATGACGCGCGCGGCCTGGGCCAGGAGCCGGCCGGTCTCGGCGGGGATCTCCGGGCTCTCGGCGAGCTGGCGCAGAAGGTCGATGAGGCGCCGCAGCGCGCGGATCAGATCCCCCTCGTGGCCGCCGAAGGCCTCGGCGACGACGCCAGGCCAGTCGTCGTCGCCGGATGTCCAGCGGAAGACGGCCGGCATGAAGCCCGGATGGATGGACACGGGGATCACCAGGTGGCGGGCGCGCTGGGCGGCGTGCACGGCATCAGCGACGGCCCCGAGCTGCTCAAGCTTGCGCCGGAGCTTTGGACGCTTGCCGAGGAAGGCGCGCGCGATCTGAGGCTCCCCCGAGCGAGACTCTTCCAGCAACGCAGAGGTGACCGCCGCGGCCTCGGCGAGCGTCAGGTCGGTGAAGACGCGGCGAAAGACCGCCTCGGCGACCAGCAGCTCGTTGTCGTGACGGAGATCGGCGATGAGCCGTCCCTTGGCTTCGAGCCGCCCATCGCGCACGGCCCCGAACTGATCGAGGACATCGACGACGCGCAGGAACTCCTGCCAGTAGGCGGAACGGTACGCCTCGAGAGCCTGGCGGCGCTGCGCAAGGCGCTCGCCGTGCCGCTCGACATCGCGCCACGCGCGATCGCACGCCGTCGTCGCGTTCCACGGACAGCGGTGGCACTCGATCGACGCAAGCGTCGCCTCGGGCCCCGACGCGCGCTCGCGCTCGATCAGCTCGGCAGGATCGAGCGTCGCCAGCCGCTCGGCGAGATGGGGGAGCCCGCGGCCGTCGCGGCCGGGCGCGCCGCGCCGCTCGGCGCCCAGCTCGGTCTCTCGCGGCACGTGCATCGGCGGCGTCGCCCAGAAGATCTTCTTCAGCAGCCCGCTCTTGACCCGGATCACGGCGCCGTGCGGCAGGAGCGCGTCGACGAGCACGCGATGGCCGCGGATCGAATGGACACGCAGGATCAGGGCGAGGCTCGGCGCGCCCTTGCGCCTGACGAGCACGAGACGCCCGGGCTCGGCCTCGACCGGGTTCCGCTC
>JBOHQB010000400.1:0-2364 GCA_050731995.1 Candidatus Rokuibacteriota bacterium | reverse complement strand
TTCCAGTCACTTGAGAAGCAGCGGCGGGCCCGCATGGGATGGAGCGTGCCCATGAAATAGGCCGACGGCCCAACCTGCTCGTCGTTCGAGCGTTCTCGCGCGCCGGGACCGGGGTGAGACCCCCTGCCGCCCGAGCGGGCGGAGGAGGCCCGCTACGTCACGCCCGGCGCGGGGGGATGTTGTGTTTGCGCATCTTCGAGTACAGCGTCGGGCGTCGGAGTCCGAGGAGCGCCGCGGCCGCCTGCTTGTTCCAGCGGGTGGACTCGAGCGCTTTGAGAATCGACGCCCGCTCGATCTCCTCCAGCGAGCCCGCGGGCACGTCCCCGGGCGCGACGGCGCCCGCGCTCTCGCCGCCTTGCTGGAGCGCCTCCGGCAGGTCGGCCAGCGTGACCTCACGGCCCCGCGCGACGAGCACCGCGCGCTCCAGCGCGTGCTGGAGCTCACGCACGTTGCCGGGCCAGGCATACGAGAGCAGCCGGCGGTACGCCTCCGGCTCGATCCCGTTCACCTCGCGCGCGTGCTTGGCGCAATAGCGGTCGAAGAAGGCGCGAACCAGGATCGGGATATCTTCGCGCCGGTCGCGCAGCGGCGGCACGCCGATCGTCACCGTATTGATGCGGAAGTAGAGGTCCTGGCGCAGCTTGCCCTCGCGCACGGCCTGCTCGGGCGCGGTGTTGCTCGACGAGATGAGCCGAAAGTCCACGGAAATGGATTTGGCCCCGCCGATCCGCCGCACGACACGCTCCTCGAGCACGCGGAGCAGCTTGGCCTGGAGATCCATCGGCATCTCGGTGATCTCGTCCAGCAGCAGTGAGCCCTTGTGCGCTTCCTCCATGAGACCGATCTTCTCGGTCGTCGCGCCGGTGAACGAGCCCTTGGTATGGCCGAAGAGCTCGGACTCGATGAGGTCCTTGGGCAGCGCCGCGCAGTTGATCTTGATCCACGGGCCCTGCCGCCGGCTCGAGCGCTCGTGCAGGGCGTTCGCGATGAGCTCCTTGCCCGTTCCGCTCTCGCCGACGATGAGCACGCTCGCGTCCGCGTCGGCGACCGACGCAACCGTCTCCATGACCCGCTGGATGCCCGGGGCCGAGCCGAGGATCTCGCCGTCGGCCGCCTGCTCCGCCAGGCGGCGCCGCAGCTCGGAGTTCTCGGCCACGAGCTTCCGGCGATCGATCGCGTTGCGAACCAGGGCGAGCACTTCGTCGGGATCGAAGGGCTTCTCGAGGACATAGAACGCGCCCGCGCCCTTGGTGGCTTCCATCGCTTTGCGGACCGAGCCGTAGGCGGTGATCACGATGACCTCGAGGCCGGGGTCGCGTGTCTTCAGCTCGCGCGTGAGCATGAGCCCGTCGCCGTCCGGCAGCATGAGGTCGACGATCGCGGCCTGCGGCTCCGTCTCCGCGATCGTCGCCAGCGCGCCGCGGACCGAGCCGGCGACGCGCACCGCGTAGCCCTCGCTCTCGAGCGTCAGGCGGAGGCCGTCGGCGATCGAGGCCTCGTCGTCGACGACGAGCACCGTGGGCTTCACGCGTCCTCCCGCGCCGGCGCTACTGGCAGCCGCACCGTCATCCGCGCCCCCTGACCGAGCACGCTCGCCACCGTGAGCTCGCCGCCGTGCGCCTCGAGGGCCGCGCGCGCGATCGCCATCCCGAGCCCCGTGCCGTCGGTCTTTGTCGTGTAGAAGAGGTCGAACAGCCGCGACACCGTCTCCTCGCTCATGCCGACGCCGTCGTCCTCGACGATCACGGTCACGGCCCCCGCCGCGGCATCCCACGTCGTCGAGACGGCGAGGTGCCCGCCGGGCCGCAGCGCCTCCATGCCGTTGACGATGAGGTTCAGGAACGCCTTGCGCAGCTCGCGCGCGTCGAGCATTGCCTGCGGGCACCGCGCGTCGTACCGGCGCCGCACCTCGACATTGTCCACCGTACAGCGCGCCCGGGCCAAGGAAAGACACTCGTCCAGCAGCGGATGGAGATCCACCGGCGCGCGTCGCAGCTCCGCCGTCCGGCCGAACGCGGTGATGTCCGACACGACCCCGGCGAGGTGGTCGACGGTCGAGGAGATCTTCTGGGCGAGATCGACGCCCTCGGCGTCCGCCGCCTTCGCGAGCCGCTGTTGCAGGTGGCGCGCGTAGAGACGGAGCCCGGCGAGCGGGTTGCGCAGCTCGTGCGCCACCTGCGTGGCCATGCGCCCGAGCGCGGCGAGGGCGCCGCTCCGCAGGCGCTCGAGCTCGTGGGTGTTGCGAATCGCGACCGCCGCCTGCGAGGAGAACAACGCCAGCAGCTCCAGGTCGTCGTCGTCGGGCACGACGCGCGGCGCCGTCTCGATCACGAGCGCGCCCGCCGGGCCGCGCGCGACGACGAG
>JBOHQB010000399.1:0-5127 GCA_050731995.1 Candidatus Rokuibacteriota bacterium | reverse complement strand
CTCGGCCCGCTGACGCGCGGCGAGACGCTGGCCACCGTCGCGGCCCACGGCGCCCTCGACGCGGACGCGGCGGGCTCGGGCTGGGCGCTGCGCGGCCGCGTCCTCGCCGAGAACGCGGCACGCGCGGCGGTCTTCATCGTCTGGGACGCGCCCGGCTTGACGTGCTTCGTCCTGAGCCGCGACACCGCGGGCCTCGCACTCGGCGCCCCGCAGCCGGCGCTCGGCACCCGGGCGCTTCCGCTCACGCCGCTCGTCCTCGAGCGGGCGCCGGTCGGCCCCGGCGACGCGCTCGGCACCGCCGACGACGGCGGGGCGTCCCGCGACCTCGCGCTCGCGCTACTGCGCATCGGAGCGGCGGCCATCGCGGTCGGCCTCGCGCAGGCGGCGTTCGAGGCCGCGCTCCGCTACTCGCAGCAGCGCACCGCCTTCGGCAAGCCGATCGCTCAGCACCAGGCGATCCAGCTCAAGCTCGCCGACATGGCGACCTCCACCGCCGCCGCGCGCCTGCTGCTCGGCGCCGCGGCGGAGCGTGGCGGCCACTGGCCGCCGCTCGCCAAGGTGCTCGCCACCGAGACGGCGTGCGACGTCACGCTCGAGGCGATGCGCGTCCACGGCGGCTACGGCTACACGGCCGAGTTCCCCGTCGAGCGCTACTATCGCGACGCGGCGCAGCTGAGCGTCTTCCCGCGTGACAACGACGCGGAGCGGCGCGCAGTCGCCGCGGCGCTCGTCGAGGCGTCCCGGACATGAGCCGCGCGCCGCTCGACGGGCTCCGCATCCTCACGGTCTCGCAGTTCGGCGCGGGGCCCTTCGGCACTCAGCTGCTCGCCGAGCTCGGCGCCGAGGTGATCAAGATCGAAGACCCCGCGGTGGGCGGCGACGTCGCGCGGTACGTGCCGCCCTGGACCGGCGACGCCGACTCGCTCTACTTCCAGTCTTTCAACCGCGGCAAGAAGTCGGTGACGCTCGACCTCACGCATCCGGAGGGACAGCGCGTCTTCCACGATCTGGTCCGCGTTTCGCAGGCCGTCTACAACAACGCGCGCGGCGATCTGCCGGCGAAGCTCGGCCTCACCTACGCGGCCCTCCGCCACGTGAACCCGGCGATCGTCTGCTGCTCGCTCTCGGGGTTCGGCGCGACGGGCCCGCGCGCCGGGGAGCCCGCGTACGACTACCTGATCCAGGGCTACGCGGGCTACATGGCCGTGACGGGCGAGCCCGACGCGCCCCCGGCGAAGTGCGGCGTCTCGGTCATCGACTTCGCCGGCGGCTACGCCTCGATGGCGGCGCTGATGGCCGGGCTCTGGGACGCGTCTCGGAGCGGCGTCGGCCGGGACATCGAGCTGTCGCTTCTCGACACGGCCGTCTCGATGCTCTCGTACTTCGCGATCTGGACGCTGAACCACGACTGGGAGCCGGGTCGCGTGGCCGACTCCGGCCACCAGACGCTGGTGCCGGCGCAGAACTTCCCGACGCGCGACGGCTGGATCGTCGTCTTCTGCAGCAAGCCCAAGTTCTGGGAGGCGCTCGTCGAGAGTCTCGGCGCGCCCGAGCTCGCGCGCGACGCGCGCTTCGCGACGTTCGAGGACCGCCACGCCAACAAGGACACGCTGCTGCCGCTCCTCCGCGCGCGCTTCGCCACGCGCACGACCGCCGAGTGGATGGGCCGGCTCCGCGGGCGCGTGCCCTGCGCGCCGGTGAACACGGTCGCCCAGGCGCTCGCCGACGAACAGGTGCGGGCGCGCGGGATGATCGTCGAGGTGGACCATCCCGAGTTCGGACGCATCCGGCAGGTCGCCTCGCCCGTCAAGACGGCGGGCGCGGTCACGCAACCCACGCGCGCGCCGCGTCTGGGCGAGCACACCGACGAGGTCCTGCGCGGCCTGCTGGGCTACGGGGACGCGCGCGTCGCGGCCGTACGCGCGTCCGGGGCGCTCGGCCGAGATGGAAAGGAGCCCGCCTGATGCCCTTCGACCCCGAGGAGTTCCGCGCCGTCACGCTCGACGACATGAAGATGCCCGGCGGCTGGATCGTGTCGAGCGGCCAGACGTTTCTCTACACGAAGGAGGAGCAGGCGATCGTCCAGCAGGCGCGCCGCTTCGCCCAGACTCGGCTGCTCCCCGACGCGCCGGCAGCGCATCGCGAGGTCAAGGAGATCAAGGCGCGGCACACGGGACCGGAGCGGCGCGCGCGGCTCCGCGAGATCGCGCAGACCTATCTCCGGACGCTCGGCGAGGCGGGCATGACCGGCGCGCTCTTCCCGGAAGCCCACGGCGGCAACGGCCGTGGGGTTGTCGCCGAGTGTCTCGTCGACGAGGAGCTGGCGGCCGCCGGCCATCCCGGTGATTCGATCCGATCCGTGTCGCTGACCCTCGGCACGGTGTCGATCCTGCGCTACGGGACCGCGGCGCAGAAGAAGCGCCACATTCCCGCGCGGCTCCGCGGCGAGGAGCTGGCCGCGCTCGCCATCACCGAGCCCCAGATCGGCAGCGACACCTCCCGCATGGCGACCCGCGCCGTCCTCAAGGGCGACCGCTGGGTGCTGAACGGCCAAAAGCGATTCATCACGGGCGGCGGCCTCGCCGACTACCTCACGCTCTTCGCGGTCACGGACACGACGGTCCACCCGCACAAGGGGACGTCCTGCTTCATCGTGCCGATGGACCATCCGGGCGTCGTGATCCGCCGGCAGATCGACGAGGCCGTGATGGGCGACATGATGGACAACGTCTGGATCGAGTTCCACGACGTGGACTTCCCGAAAGAGAACCTCCTCGGACCTCTCAACGCCGGCTACCACGTCCTGATGGACGAGCTCGACACCGAGCGCGTGACCTACTGCATGGCCGCGCTCGGCGGCGCACGCCGCGCGCTCGAGATCGCCGCCGAATACTCGACCAAGCGGATCCAGTTCAAGCAGCCGATTGCGACCTTCGAGGGCGTGTCGTTCAAGCTCGCCGAGATGTATGCCTCGCTCGACGCCGCGCGGCAGATCACCTACCGCACGGCGAAGATGATCGAGGCGGGCGTCCCGGCCCAGCGCGAGTCGGCGGTCACCAAGCTCTTCGTCGCCGAGGCGGTGTGGAAGATCGTGGACCATGCGATGCAGGTGCTGGGCGGCATCGGCTACACCTCCGACTTCCCCGTCCAGCAGATCTTCCGCGGCGCGCGGCTCATGCGCATCGGCGCCGGCTCCGACGAGATCATGAAGTTCTTGATCGCGCGGGAGCTGCTGAAGGAGATCAAGGGGTAGCCGGAGCAGGCAGGATGACCGCGAGGACGCTCCCGCGCGAAGACGTCGAGGAGGTCGGGTCAACCGAGGCCGCGGTCGCGCCGCCCTGGATGACGGTCCTCCACAACTGCGAGTGTCACACCTTCGAGCAGGTGGTGAAGCAGCTCCGGAAGGCGATTAGCTGCAGCGAGTCCGAGGGCTGGGAGATCGCCTGGCAGGTCCACAACACGGGCAAAGCCGTCGTGAAGATCGGGCCCGAGGCCGAGTGCGTCCGCGTCGGCAACATCCTCGCCTCGATCGGTCTCGTCGTCACGGTCGTGCAGTCCTGAACGGACGCTGGGACCCGGTGAACACCTCGACCGACTTCAGGGATTTCGTGCTCGACCAGCTCGGCGGGCTCGGGCTCGTCGCGTGTCGCCGGTTGTTCGGCGGCTACGGGCTGTACCTCGGTGAGACGTTCTTCGCGATCCTCTACCGGAACCGGGTCTACTTCAAGACCGACGCGGCGAGCCGCGCCGACTACGTCGCGGCGGGCATGGGACGGTTCCGCCCGCGAGCCGGCAAGACACTCAAAAACTACTACGAGGTGCCGGTGGACGTGATGGAGGACGCCGACCGCCTCGCCGTGTGGGCGCGGGCAGCGACCGCTCTCAAAAGGGACACAGCCGCGGCGTGTCCGCCGTCGCCGTGAACGATTACTGGACGATCTGATCCGCCCGCAGCAAGAGGGACTGCGGGATCGTCAGGCCGAGGGCCTTCGCGGTTTTCACAACCAGCTCGAACTTCGTTCAGGATCTTGATGTCGACATAGGTCGCAGCGCGCACAAATTGCTCGCGGTAGTCGCAAGGCAGCGCAGCCTACCCCGGCGCACCTCTCGACCTGCCAGCGGCGGGTCGCGGTAGACGAACAGCAAACGCATCCCGATGCTCTCTTCGTTTCCCGAGCCTCGAAAATAGCCCATCCACGGCGTCACTAAAAGTCCACTCTTGCGGGAAGCGGCACGCATAGTACGATGGCGTCGGAGGATCGCACATGAAGTTCCTCGTAAGCCTCGAACGCGGCGAGGACGGCTGGATCGTCGTCGACTGTCCTGCGCTTCCCGGCTGTGTCTCTCAAGGCCGAACGGTCGATGACGCCCTGAAGAACATAAAGGAAGCGATCCTGGCCAGTCTCGAAACCCGGCGCGCACACGGGCTCCCGATGGGCGTCGACGTGGCTGAAGTGGAGGTCGAACTCTCCGCGACGACATGACCGGGCTGCCGGTTTGCTCGGGGACCGCAGCCATCCGGGCATTCACGCGGGCCGGTTGGACTGAAGATCGCAGGCGTGGCAGCCACGCGACTTTGACGAAGCCAGATTCCTTCGTGATTCTCACCGTTCCCTTGCATGACGAGCTTGATCGCGGCCTGCTGCGCAGCCTCATTCGGAAAGCGGGCTTGACGGTCGAAGAGTTCTCGGTCCTTTTGGACTAGGAGTCGATCCGGCACGCCGCGCTCCACCTGGGCGAGCGGGCGTGACCGGCGGCGCGTCAGTTGGTCAGCGACGTACCGCACAGGCGCTCGAGCACGCGCACGGGCGCACGGGCGGGCGTCACGAGTGCGTCCGGCGGCACGATGAACGTCTGCTCGGCTGCGAACTGGCCGGAGAGGACGGCGTGCGGGACGACGTCGGTGAAGACCATCCACGTGGCGCCCGGTGGAAACTCAAGCCGCTCCCGGGCGCAGCCGTCCTGGAACTCGGCGCTCGCCTTCAGATAGTGGTGGAAGTCGTGCATGAACTCGTCGTAGGGCGAGCGGTCCGGGAGCGGCACACCGAGGCTCCTCGCCCCGCGGGTGAGGGCGCGCCGCACCCGCCGGGTGGCGCCGCCCGCGCGCGCGGCGACGGCGGCCAGGCC
>JBOHQB010000398.1:0-2593 GCA_050731995.1 Candidatus Rokuibacteriota bacterium | reverse complement strand
ACGTCGGCTTCACGTTGCTCAGCCGCCGCGGGTTATCGCGGACGTTAGCAGGCTGCTGACAAAGCCATGAGTGACGCCTGTTCCATGGTCACGATGCCGTGGTTCATCGCGAGGAGATCGATCTCGTCTGCTCGCCGTTTCGCCGATTCGCACCGTGCCTTGGCACGGCTGCCCTGGTCACCCCGATCATGTCGGCTGTACCACTGGCGACCAGCTCTTCGCCAGCCGCTTCAGATTCAGGACCCAGCCGATCAAGTACGCCTCTTGCTGGACGCGCCATCGACCCCGTCGTCGGAAGCGCCGGAGACCGTGCCAGTCCTTGGCTTCGCCAAACAGCTCCTCGATCAGTTTTCGACAGCGCTGCGAGAGCTGGTAGCCCGTGCCCCGCGCTCGCATGCGCACGCGCGCGTGCGCGGCGGCGCTTCCGCGAGTCTCGACGGCGATGTGGGGTTCCACTCCTCGATCGAGCACGGCTTCGATGAAGTCCTCGTGAAAGAAGCCCTTGTCGGCACCGAGGGTCGCCGGCGTGAACCGCAGCCGCCGGCGCGCCCGGTCGAGCAGCGCCAGACAGCCCCGCTTCTCCGAGGTCACGCCCTGGAAGATCTCCACGCCGAGGCCGAGCAAGATCCGGTGGCGATTCTCCATGACGGCGTTGACGGTGTAGCCGGGGTAGGCGCCCGTCCCCGAGCTGCCCTTCGACACGAAGCGGCAGTCCGGGTCACTGACCGATCGGTGCGTGGCATTGCTGCGCCGCTCCCCGCGGAAGTTGACCGCGCGGTTGCCCGGGTCCGGCGGGCCATCCGCCTCGTCGTGGTCGTGCGCGCGCAATCGCCGCTTGTACTCCTCGGGGTCCAGGGCGACTTCCAGCGGCACAAAGCTCTTGTAGCTGGCGTTCGCGCGCACGAGCGTGCCGTCCGCGCTGACGTGGCGGCTCACGAGCCCCGCCGCCATCGCGCGCTTCACCGTGTCATCGAACAGCCGCTCCAGCAGGCCGGACTCGTCAAAGCGCCGGCGGCGGTTCTGACTGAAGGTCGAGGCGTCCCAGGCGTCCTGGTCGAGATTCAACCCGACGAACCACCGCAGGGCCATGTTGCATTGCAGCTCCATCACGAGCCGGCGCTCGCTCGGGATACTCAGCAGATACCCGCCGACGAGGGCCAACAGCAGCTGCTCCGGCGGGATCGAGGGGCGCCCGATCGGCGCGTACAGGTCGCGGCAGGCGTGGCGAATTGCACGGTCATCGATCAGCGGTCGAATCCGTCGCAACGGATGGTCGGCGGGCACGAAGGTCTCGAGCGAGATGTTGTAGAAAAACGTGCGTTGCGGATTTGCCCCCCCATAATCGGTTGGCACCCCCGCTCATTCACGCTACGACATCTCGGCGACGGCGGTGTCAACAAAATGCTCACGAACCGACTTTGTCAGCACCCTGTTAACCGACCTCGATCGGCACCGGCGGGATCAGGAGCACGAGCAGCGCCATGCAGAACCAGCCGAGCGCGCGGCGGCCCGGCGAGAGCGGTGTCAGATCGTCGAGCGGCGGCCCGTGGCGGAAGCCCACCATGAAAAACAGGAGCGCCGCCCAGACGAACCAGTTCGCCGAGCCGGTGACGACACCGAGCGCCAACAGGCCCACGAACGCCGCGATGCCGACCGTGCGGTGGCGCACGCCGAAGAGCGCGTACGCGATCCGGCCGCCGTCGAGCTGTCCGACCGGGACCAGGTTCAGCGCGGTGACGAAGAATCCCGCCCATGCGGCATCCACGACCGGATGCGTGAAGACCATCATGCCGCGGGGAATCTCGCCGAAGTAGAGGTGCGTGAGCCAGGACGTCAGGAGCGAGTCCCCGAAGATCACCCGCCCCTCGGGCGGGATCGGCACGAGGCGCGACCACGCGAGCCCGACGAGTACCGCCGGCAGCGCGACGGCGAGGCCGGCGAGCGGGCCGGCCGCGGCGATGTCGAAGAGCGTGTTCCGGTCGCGCGCCGGCGAGCGCATGCGGATGATCGCCCCGAGCGTGCCGAAGAGGAGCGGCGGCGGCGCCGGGATGAAGTACGGCAGGCTCACCTCGGCGCCGTAGTAACGCGCCGTGAAGTAGTGGCCGAACTCGTGGACGCCGAGGATCGCGAGCAGCGTGGCGGCGAACGGCAGTCCGGCGAGATAGCGAGTGGGGCCCGGTGTGTTGCGGAGCGCGTCGAAGGTCTCGGAGCCCGCGAACATCCAGCCCGCCGCGAGCGTGGACACGCACGTCAGCGCGAAGAGGAGCACGTTCACGCCGATGCGCTGCGGCTCGGACGTGTCGGCGAGCGGCCACGCCGAGAGCACCACCTCGCCCGCGTCGGCGCGCAGGAAGGGCGTGTAGCCGATCGGCTTGAATCGCGCGAGCAGGATGTCGAGCGCCCGCGCGGGGTCGGCGAGGAGCGCGCCGCGGAAGACGACCACGCCGCCACGGATCTGCCGCTCGCGTACCGCGAGGACGCCGTCGACGCAGCGACGCAGCACGTCCTCCGTCACGAGCATGTCGGGGGTCGGCGGCTGGGGCGCCGGAGGAGGCGGCCGCCTACGCCAGAATCGCATGCGTCGAGCGTATCA
>JBOHQB010000397.1:0-3123 GCA_050731995.1 Candidatus Rokuibacteriota bacterium | reverse complement strand
CGTCGAGGCGCTCGCCGGCCAGGTGACACGCTTCAAGATTGGCTCGCAGCTCTTCACCGCCGTGGGCCCCTCCGCGGTCGAGGCGGTCCGGAAGCGGGGCGGCGAGGTCTTTCTCGACCTCAAGTACCACGACATCCCGAACACGGTGGCCGGGGCCGTGCGCGAGGCGACGCGCCTCGGCGCGTTCATGCTCGACGTCCACGCGAGCGGCGGCGTCGCGATGATGCGCGCCGCGGCCGAGGCGGCGGACAAGGCGGCCGCGGACTTCGCCGTCCCGCGGCCGCTCTGCCTCGGCGTGACCGTGCTCACGAGCCTCGACCGAAGGGCGCTCGAGCACGAGGTCGGCGTGCCGGCGAGCGTCGAGGCCCACGTGCTGCGGCTGGCCGAGCGGGCGCGTGCGGCCGGGCTCGACGGCTGCGTCGCCTCGCCCCGCGAGATCCGACTGCTCAGGCTCGCGCTCGGCGACGGCTGGGTCATCGTCACGCCCGGCATCCGGCCTCTTCGGACCGCGGGGGGCTCTCGCCCCCCCGAGGACTCCCCCGCCGAACGGGCGGACGACCAGGCCCGCGTCGCCACGCCCCGGCAGGCGCTGGCCGCCGGCGCCGACTACCTCGTCGTGGGCCGCCCGATCACCGCCGCGCCGGATCCCCTCGCCGCCGCCACGGCCATCCTGAAGGAGCTCGGGTGACCGAACGCGAGACGCTCGAGCTCTACGAAAAAACCGGCGCCCTCATGCGCGGCCACTTCCGCCTGACGTCGGGCCTGCACTCGGACGTTTATCTGCAGTCGGCGCTCGTCCTCCAGCATCCCGAGCACGCCGCGGCGCTCGGTCGCGAGCTCGCGGCACGGTTCTCCGACCCGGGAGCCCAGACCGTGCTGGCGCCCGCGATCGGCGGCATCCTGGTCGCCCACGAGGTGGCGCGCGCGCTCGGCGTGCGCGCCCTCTTCACCGAGCGCGAGAACGGCGTGATGACGCTGCGCCGCGGCTTCACCCTCTCCCCCAGCGAGCGCTGTCTCGTCGTGGAAGACGTCATCACCACCGGAGGCTCCACGCGCGAGGTCGTGGAGTGCGTGGAGAAGGCGGGCGGCGTGGTGGTGGGTATCGGCTCGCTGATCGACCGGAGCGGCGGCGCGGCGGGCTTCCCCGTCAAGCGTGCCGCGCTCGCGACGATCGCCGCCAAGACGTGGCCGCCGGAGGCCTGCCCTCTCTGCAAGACCGGCAGCCCGGCGATCAAGCCGGGCAGCCGCGCCTAGTGGTCCGACCCGCTAATCGCGCCGGAAAAATCGGTCGGCGCGGATCGGTCGCGGGTTGAGCAGAAAGTTTGGTTCCAGAGCCTGCGCCATGATGCGGTGGTCGCGTGCCCCGTCGCGGGCGGCCGTGCGTCCAGGTGACGCTGGACGAGGAGCAGCGTGCCGAACTCGAGCGTCGGGTTCGGGCGGGAACCAGTTTCCAGCGCGACGCGCTGCGGGCGCGGATCATCTTGGCCTCGGAGGACGGGGAGAGCGCCGCGGTCATCGCCCATCGGCTGGGCGTCCATTCCCGCACGGTCGAGCGCTGGCGGATGCGATTCCGACGCCACGGGCTGCCGGGGTTGCGAGACCTGCCGCGGCCAGGGCCTCCGCCCAAGTTCGGCCCGGTCACCCGCCTGGAGTTGATCGCCCTGGCCTGCGAGCCCGTGGTGGGGCCCGCGGGCAAGACGACGCGCACGATCGCGGACTTGGTCCGCGAAGCCGTGGTCCGCGGCATGGTGGAACGCATCAGCTGGAGCAGCTACCAGCGCCTCCTGGCCACGATCGATCTGCACCCGCACCGGATCCACGGCTGGGTGCACAGTCCCGATCCCGAGTTTCGCGCGAAGGTGACCGAGATTACCGACTTGTACTTGCATCCCCCGGCGGGGGCTGTCGTCCTCTCGATCGATGAGAAGACCGGCATGCAAGCGCTCGAGCGGCGCTTTCCGGATCGCCCCGCCGCGCCAGGCCGCCCGCGGCGGCGGGAGTTCGAGTACACCCGCCACGGGACGCAATCGCTGCTCTGCGCGTTTGAGGTGCATCGGGGCCGGGTCGTGGGTGAGTGCGGGGCCACCCGGACTGCGGCCGATCTGGTGGCGTTCATGGAGCAGATCGCGGTGGTCTACCCCACGGGGCCCGTGCACATCATCTGGGACAATCTGAACATTCACTTCGATGGCAAGGAGCGGCGGTGGAGTGCCTTCAACGCCCGCCACGGCCAGCGCTTTGTCTTCCACTACACGCCGAAGCACGCCTCCTGGGTCAACCAGGTGGAGCTGTTCTTCAGCATCTTGCAGCGGCAGTGTCTGCACCATGGCAGCGTTCGCTCGACCGCGGAGCTGCGCACGGCGGTGCTGGCGTTCCTCGCCGCGTGGAACCGCGACCGGGCGCATCCGTTTCGGTGGACTTTCACCGGCTATCCGTTGCAGTCTGGCCTCGACAGGATGCCAGCCAAAGCCGCGTGAGAGGAGCCGCTCATGGCGACGCGCAGACGGGGCCCGCGGGCCGGGCTCACTCCGCAGGACGCCGATGCCCTCCAACGGGCGATCCACGCCCTCGGGGACTACGGACATGTGTCCGTCCGCGCGGGACGCGACCACCTGAACATCTTCGCGGACGACGGCGAGCCGGTCGCGCGGTGTACCTCGCTCGGCGCCGGACGGTACGGCCTGAGCTTTCACAGCCACACCGGCCGCTGGGAGCCCATACCGATCATCGCTGACCTCACCCGCATGGCCCACGATCTCGTGACCACCCTTGGTCCCTATCTCCAACGGTGGGACCTTTCCGACAAGAAAAGCGGGTCGGACCACTAGCCCGAAGTTCCCCCACCAGCACGCGAGGTAAGTCCGCATCTCCGCGTCGAAAACCGTCGGTTCTCGGCGAGTATATGTAGCCAAGAGTAGTCGAGGCATAACGAGGATATTCACCTCGGGTACAAGCCGAAACTGGGACGAAGTGTGTAGCCAAGATAGTTCTTGACATGCCGCCGGCCCGCCGCGTAGAGTCGCGGCATGGCGCGCGCCTCTGGAGCCTGTCACGTCGCCGAGATCACGCGCACGCACGGCGGCCGCCACTATCGCTCGTACCTCCTGCGTCGCACCTATCGGC
>JBOHQB010000396.1:0-7539 GCA_050731995.1 Candidatus Rokuibacteriota bacterium | reverse complement strand
AGTCGCGCAGCGACCGCTCCAGGTCGTCGTAGCCGACGCCTGCGCCCGCCGGCAGCACCTCGCCCACCAGACGGAAGTGTTCCTGGATCTCGGGCAACACCCGGAGGGGCCGCTCGGCGGCGAGCAGCCGGCCGAGTGCCCTGACCAAGCGGTGGGGCGCCGTGTCGGGCCACGGCATCGAGCCATGCCCGGGCTCGCCCCGCGCGGTGAGCGTGATCGGCAGACCCGTCTTCTCCGAGATCACGATGACGCCGAGGGGCGCCCGGTAGCCGGGATTGAGCTCGACGCCGGAGAGCTCGGACAGCGCATACTCGGCGCCGGCGATCCACTGCCGCCGGTGGTCGGCGACGAATCGCGCCCCGAACTGACTGCCCGCCTCCTCGTCCGCCGTCGCGAGGAAGACGAGGTCACGCTTGAGCGGCACGCCCGCGCGCTTGATGGCGAGCAGCGCGGCGAGCTGGAGGATTCCCGTGGACTTCATGTCGAGGGCGCCCCGGCCGTAGAGAAACCCGTCCCGGATCACGCCGCCGAAGGGATCGACAGACCAGTAGCGACGGTCCGCGTAGACGACGTCGATGTGGTGGTGCAGCACGATGCCGCCGAGCGAGCCGTCACCGGCGAGGCGCGCGACGAGATTGCCGCGCCCGGGCGCCGACTCGGCGACCTCGCAGGCGATCCCGTCCCCGGCCAGCACCTTCGCGAGGAACTCGACGCCCGCGGTCTCGTTGCCCGGCGGGTTGGTCGTGTCGATCGTGAGGTACCGGCGCAGCAGGTCGACCGTCTCGTCACCCAGGCGCGCCCAGTCCACGGTGTCGCGCATTCTAGCAGGCGCGGACGCGGGTCAGCGGCCGAGCATCGACAGCCGGGGCGAGGGCTCCCCCACGTGAACGTGGGCACCCGTGGCCACGCCCGGCACGCTCCCGCGGAACGCGATGAACGGCACGCCGCGGCCCTGGAGCCATGCGGTGAGCGTCCGCCCCTCGTCCGTGTCGGGATGCACGGCGACGTCGAGCGCGTTCCGATGGTCGAATCCCAGACGCGCGTGGAGCGGCGTCTGACCGAGCGCGCTGACGGGCAGTGCGCGGCCGAAGCGCGCCGTGAAGAAGCGCTCGACCTCGCCGGCCTCGCGGAGCGACCAGGCCGACGCGCTCCGGAAGACGGTGAAGGTCGGCCCGAAGACGAGCCCGCTTCGGGCCGGGACGGAGGCCAGATGCTCCTGCACCTCGGCCTCGCGCACGAGCGCGTCGGCCTGCTGCGTCTCGGCGCGCGTCCGCTCGACGCGCGCTCGCGCCTCGTCGAGCGCGCGCTCGAGGTCCTCGACCTCGCGGGCCGCGACGAACCCCCTGGCGAGCAGCTCGCGTCCTCGCTCCAGCCTCGTGGCGGCGCGCTGCGCGACGGCCTCCTGGAACGGCAGCAGGCGGTCGAGGCTCGCGCGGTACTCGCGCGCGGTGTCGAGCACGGGGCCGCCGCGCGCGGCCGGCACGGCAACGGATGCGAGCAGGAGGGCCGCGGCGAGTAGCGGGCGGGGACGCATGCGCCTATCGTACACGAGGGGCGGCGGCCGCCTCCGCGCGCAGGATCACCCGCATCTCATGCCGTCCCCCCGGGGGGAGCGTCACCGCGTCGTCGGCCGCGTTGGCCGTCTCCACGCAAAGCATCGCCCGCCACTCATCGTCCGCGAGATCGGCGAGCCGCGCGGCCCCCGCTGTCCACGGATTCCAGACGATGGTCGTCGCCGAGCCGTGCTTGTCCACGACGAGCCGGCGCCGCCAGGCGGGATCGTCCACGACCACCGTCGCGCGCGTGCCGACGAAGACGCGGTCGGTCTCGCCCGCGAGACGCCACGGGCCGCCGGGGAGAGTCTTCCTCGCGAGCCCGTCCATCTTGTCGATGAAGGTCGCGCCGTCGAGCCCGGCGAGCGATGCTGTCGCGGCGTCGCCGACCGCGAGATAGGTGTGGAGCGCCGCCTCGAAGGTCCACGCCTCGGACGACGGGTTCGTCACTTCGAGCGCGAGCTCGAGCGCGGCGCCCGCGGTGACCCGGTGCCGGCACACGAAGTCGTGAGGCCAGAGCGCGCGCGTCGCCGCGTCGGCGTCGAGGCGCAGCGTGGTCGTCGCCGCGCCCGCCTCCACCCGCGGCGGCGACTCCACGCGCCAGGCCGCCGTGCGGGCGAAGCCGTGCGACGGCGAGTCCGGGTGCCCCGCGCGCGCGCCGAACCACGGGAAGATCACCGGCACGCCGCCGCGGATCGCCTTGCCCGGCTCGAACAGGCTCCGCGCGGAGAGAAACAGCAGCGGCCGCTCGCCCCGGCGCTGATAGTGCGTCACGTGGGCGCCGTGCGGATGGACGTGCGCCTCGGCGTCGCCGCCGCCCAGGACCATGCGCTCGAGCATGCTTGACCTCGCCCTCCCCGACCCCCAGAGTACGACGAATGGAGCCGAAGCTCCTCCTCGACGACCGCGTCGTCTTCACCTGCCAGAACTCCGGCGCCTGCTGCCGCAACGTCTGGCTCATCGGCGTGGATCGCGCGGCCCACGAGCGCTTGCGGAAGGTGGACTGGAGCCGCGTGGATCCCGCGCTGCCGTCCGGGGAGAAGTTCGTGCCGCTCGCCGGTCCGTTGCCCGGCGGCGAGGCGATGACGTTCGCGCGCACGCCCGCCGGCGCGTGCGTGTTCCTCACGCCCGAGCAGAAGTGCTCGATCCACGCGAACCTTGGCGGGCGCGCCAAGCCGCAGATCTGTCGCGAGTTCCCCTACCACTTCGTCCGGACGCCCGACGGCGTCGCGGTCGGCGTGTCGTTCGCGTGCACGGCGGTGCGCGGCCACCAGGGCGCACCGCTCGCCGCGCAGCGCGCCGAGATCCTCGACGTCCTGTCGGGCAGCACGCGGGTCCGGACGCTGCCCGAGCCGCTCTCGCTCTACGCCGAGCTCGGCGTCACGTGGGAGGAATATCAGGCGATCGAGGAGGGCCTCCTCGCGATCCTCGCCGACACGACGGCCCCGCTGCCCCGGGCGCTGATCGGCGGCAGCGCGTTGATCAGTGTCTGCGTGGGGCTGGCACAGCTCGAGGCCAACGCCCGGCGCGCCGAGCGCCCGGCCGACGAGACGCTCCTCGGCGGCCTGGCCAAGCTGCGCGACGAGCGCTACCGGCGCATCCTCGCGATCGCCGGGACGGCGCGATATCCAGCGCGCCCGTCGCTCGTGCCGCTGGCGCCGCTCTGGACCTGGCTCGAGTTCTCGGCGCGCCGGCTCGGGCGCGCCGGCCTCGTCGTGGCCCTCTATCGCAACTGGTTCCGGTTCTGGCGCGGGCGCGGGAGTCTGCCCGACCTGGTCACCGGTGGCGCGCCGGTCCCGATCGAGGCGGTGCGGCGGGTCCACTTCGATGCCGATCACCCGGCGATCGGCCCGCTCCTGCGCGAGTACTGGAGCCACGTCGTCTTCCGCAAGACGCTGACGCCGATGCACGGCGTCTTTCGCGGCTACCAGACGATGCTGGCCCTTTACGCGCTGATGAAGTGGGTGGCGAAGCTCGGGGCGCTGCGCGCCGGCCGCCCAACCGTGGCGCCGGCGGACGTGCGCGACGCCGTGCGCCTCGTCGAGCAGCGGTTCGTGCTGCACGCCCGGTTCGCCGACCTCTTCGATCTCCACCCGCTCCTCACGGCGATGGCGGATCGGCTCTACCGGCAGCCCGCCTTCGTGCGCGGCGCGGCGCTGGAGCCGCCGCGCAACCCCGTGGAATGACAGGCGGTTGGCGCGGCGGCGGTGCCGGCCGCGATGCTTGACTTGCGCGGACCCCGGGGCTTAGGCTCGTTCTGATCTTCGGCAAGCGGCCTAGAGGAGCGATTTCATGGCGAAACTCGATGCGTTCTTCAAGCTGATGTTCGACCAGGGCGCCTCCGACCTGCACATCGTCGCGGGTCAGCCCCCGATCCTCCGCATCCACGGCGAGCTGGAGCGCATCAAGTACGACACACTCGAGGAAGAGCAGCTGCGGGCGATGCTCTACGAGATCGCGCCCGAGCAGAAGGTCAAGGTCTTCGAGGAGACGGGGGACGTCGACTTCGGCTACGAGATCCCGGGCGTGGCGCGCTTCCGCTGCAACTTCTTCATGCAGCGGCTCGGCTGCGGCGCCGTGTTTCGCCAGATCCCGACGAAGGTCCTCACGGCCGACGAGCTCGGGCTGCCGCCCATTCTGAAAAAGGCCTCGATGCTCCACAAGGGGCTCGTCCTCGCCACGGGGCCGACGGGCTCCGGCAAGTCCACCACGCTCGCGGCGATGGTCGACCACGCCAACAAGCACCGGAAGGACCACATCATCACGATCGAGGACCCGATCGAGTTCGTCCACGAGAGCCAGGGCTGCCTCGTGAACCACCGGGAGGTCGGCACCCACACGCGCGGCTTCTCGGCGGCGCTGCGCGGCGCGCTCCGCGAGGACCCGGACATCATCCTGGTCGGCGAGATGCGCGACCTCGAGACGATCCGGCTGGCGCTCGAGGCGGCGAACACGGGCCATCTCGTCTTCGGCACGCTCCACACGACGAGCGCCGCCAAGACGGTCGACCGCATCATCGAGGTCTTCCCCGCGGACGAGCAGGCCCAGGTGCGCAACGGTCTCTCGACGGGACTCAAGGTCGTCGTCGCGCAGAACCTCTTCAAGCGCGTCGACAAGAAGGGGCGGTGCGCGGCGCTCGAGATCCTCGTGTGCACGGCGGGCGTCGGCAACCTGATCCGCGAGGGCAAGACCGTGCAGATCCCCTCGGCGATCCAGACGGGCAAGCAGTTCGGCATGCAGACGCTCGACGACGCGATCATGGGCGTGCTCACGAAGGGCTGGATCGGCCCCGAAGAGGCGTACGACAAGTGCATCGACAAGTCGAAGTTCCGGCCGTTGCTGAAGACGCCCCCGGACGAGCTGAACCAGTAGCGCGCGGAACCGCGCGGCAGGGGAAGAGAGGAGCAGCGAGATGAGAAAGGCAGAAATCGACGATCTGCTGGACGCGATGCTCGAGGCGCACGACCTCGTCTCGGACCTGAACATCACGGTCGATCGCCCGCTGCAGGTCGAGTCCTCGGGCGAGCTGGTCAGCGTCCCCGTCGATCCCCCGCTCGAGAATCTGACGCCGTTCCAGACCGAGACGTTCGCGCTGAACCTCATCAACGGCGACCGGCGCCTCACCGAGCACCTCGTCCAGGCCGGCTCGTGCGACACCTCGTACCAGCTGGCGGGCAAGGCGCGGTTCCGGGTGAACATCTTCTCGCAGCGCGGCAACACCTCGATCGTGCTCCGGAAGCTCGAGACCAAGATTCCCACGCTCGAGGAGCTGAAGCTCCCCGAGGCGTTCAAGAAAATGCCCGGCGAGAAGAACGGGCTCATCCTCGTCACCGGCGCGACGGGGTCCGGCAAGACGACGTCGCTGGCGGCGCTGCTCAACGAGATCAACGCGACGAAGTCGCTGCACGTCGTGACGCTGGAGGACCCCGTCGAGTACGTACATCCCAACCGCAAGGCCACGTTCAACCAGCGCGAGCTCGGCCTCGACTACGACTCGTTCGCCAACGGTCTCCGCGCCGCGCTCCGCCAGGCCCCGAAGATCATCCTGGTCGGTGAGATCCGCGACCGCGAGACGGCCGAGCTGGCGATGCGCGCGTCGGAGACGGGCCACCTCGTGCTCTCCACGCTCCACACGGTGAACGCGGGCCAGGCCATCGGGCGTCTCGTCGGCATGTTCGACCAGGAGGAGGAGAAGCAGATCCGCCAGCGTCTCGCCGAGACGGTGCGCTGGATCGTCGGCCAGCGGCTCGTGCCGAAGATCGGCGGGGGGCGATGGGCGGTGCACGACATCCTCGCGAACACCATCCGCTCGAACGAAGTCATTCTCCAGGGTGAATCCGAGGGCAAGACCTTCTACGAGATCCAGGAGGTCGGCGAGATCCAGGGGATGATGACCTTCGACCAGTCGCTGCTCCAGTCGTACGAGGCGGGTCTCGTCACCGAGGACACGGCCGTGGCCTACGCGACCCGCAAATCCGTCGTCCAGCGCGGCCTCGACAAGGTCAAGCAGACGCGCGGCGAGAAGACGGCGGACGTCGAGGGGCTGAAGGTCGACTTCGACTACGGCCGGTCGGCGAAGAAGAAGTGAGCGACCAGACCGCCGATGCGCAAGTGGCGCAGGGGCAAAACGTCCGGCTGGCGCTCGTCTGCGAGGACGCGGCCGAGCGCCAGGGGGTCATCAAGCCCGCGCTGGAGCAGGTCGGGTTCACGATGGTCGCCTCCAAGAACGCGACGGAGGCCGTCGAGCGGATGCGCCGCGACACTTACGAGATCGTGATCCTCGACGAGCAGTACCAGGGGGCGACGCCGCTCGACAACCCCGTGCTGAGCGCGATCCGCGCGATGTCGATGTCGGCGCGCCGCTACATGTTCGTCGTGCTGCTGGGGCGCGAGTTCAAGACCTTCGACAACATGATGGCGTTCACCAAGTCGGTGAACGTCGTCGTGAACCTCAACGATCTGCCGCACCTGCCGGCGATCCTCCGCAAGGGTGTCGCCGACAACAACGAGTTCTACCGCGTGCTCCGGGGCGTGCTCCAGGACACCGGGCGGCGCTAGCCGCGCCGCTTGAACGGCGAGGCCTTCGCGGCCTCCTTTTCCCGGTCCTTCTTGCTCGGCGGCGGCACCTTCTTTGCGAGCGTCAGCGTCAGCGCGTAGTGCTTTTCGTTGTTCGGATCGGGGTTGAACACCGCGATCCACAGCGTCCGGTAGGCCTTGCCGAGGTCCTCCAGCTTCGTGCCGCCCACGCGATGCTTGCGCGGCGCCGCCGCGATGCCGTCCGCGCCGATCGCCACGATCCAGGCGCGGTCCGCCGCGGCGCCCCCCTCGGTCAGCTTCACCTCCACGTTGCGCTGATGCTCGAACGGGCCGGCGCCCTCGACCGTGAAGAACCGTGTAGTGAGCGGCGCGACGGTGACCTCGAAGGCGTGCGCGGTGTAGCGCTGCGCGTCCTCGGTGAACGCCTTCGTCTCCTTCCGGGTCGCGCCGATGGTGTCGTCCGGCCGCCTGAAGACGGCCGTCTCGCTCTCGCTCTCGGTGAGGCCGCCCTGCAGCCAGAAGCCGGGGCGCGGGAGCGCACCCGCGAGCACGGTCTTGAGAAAGTCAGGGTACGTCCGGTAGAGACGCCCCTCCGCCACGACGTGGAGGTAGAGCTCCTGGCCGAGCGGGTAGGACTCGGCTGAGGTCCCGGTGAACTGGGGGTTGAGGCGCAACAGCGCCTCGGGGACGAAGCCCTCCTCGAGCTGCTCGACGTGCTCGAGCAGGAGCGCATAGCCTTCCGCGAGACGCCCGCCGTCGAAGTCGGGCGCGCGCTGGATCGGCACCGAGAGCAGCGTGGGGAACCGCTCGAGGATCGGGCCTGCCGCGTCCGCAAGCGACAGTCCCGCCTCACGCAGCGTGAGCCAGCCCGCGCGCGCGTGCACCCACCACGGCGCTTGCTCGGCCGCGAGACGCTCGAGGACCTCGGCTTTCGCGCGTTGCTCCGGAT
>JBOHQB010000395.1:0-3662 GCA_050731995.1 Candidatus Rokuibacteriota bacterium | reverse complement strand
GCACGTTGCCGGCGGGGGTGGAGATGGTGATGCCGGGGGACAACGTGACGATGGCGATCGAGCTGATCGTGCCGATCGCGATGGAGAGGGAGCTGCGGTTCGCGATTCGGGAGGGGGGCCGCACGGTAGGGGCCGGGGTCGTCACGGAGATCACGGAGTAGCGCATGTCGACCCTGACCGCCGACCAGAAGATCCGCATCCGGCTCAAGGCCTACGACCATCAGCTCCTGGATCGGTCGGTCAAGGAGATCGTGGAGACGGTGCGGCGCACCGGCGCGCGCGTGGTGGGTCCGGTGCTGCTGCCGACGGTCATCAACCGGTGGACCGTGCTGCGCTCACCGCACGTCGACAAGACGTCGCGCGAACAGTTCGAGATGCGGACGCACAAGCGGCTGCTCGACATCATGGATCCGACACCCCAGACGGTGGACTCGCTGATGAAGCTGGACCTGCCCGCCGGCGTGGACGTCGAGATCAAGCTCTAGGGCCATGGCGCGCAAGGAAGGACTCCTCGGTCGCAAGGTCGGCATGACGCAGGTCTTCGCCGCCGACGGCAGCCACGTGCCGGTCACCGTCATCGAGGCGGGGCCGTGCAGCGTCGTCGGGATCCGGACCGCGGCGACCCACGGCTACGACGCGCTCCAGCTCGGCTTCGGCGAGAAGAAGAAGGGCGTGTCGAAGCCCGCGGCGGGCCACTTCAAGAAGGCGAACGTGGCGCCCACGCGCGTGCTGCGCGAGGTGCGGCTCGAGAAGGGCGAGATGCTGCAGGGCTACGAGGTCGGCGGGACGGTGACGGCCGAACTGTTCAAGGCCGGCGACTTCGTGGACGTGGTCGGCGTGAGCAAGGGCAAGGGCTTCCAGGGCGGTGTCAAGCGCTTCGGCTGGTCCGGCGGCGACGCGACGCACGGCTCGATGTTCCACCGCGCGCCCGGCTCCATCGGCGCCTCGTCCGACCCCTCGCGCGTCTGGCCCGGCCATCGCATGCCCGGGCGCATGGGCGGCGTGCGCCGCACCGTGCTGAACCTCGTCGTCGTGCGCGTGCTGCCGGAGCAGAACCTGGTGCTCGTGCGCGGCGCCGTGCCCGGTGCCAACGGCTCGGTCGTCATGGTTCGCAAGAGCGTGAAGATCACGAAGGCGCAGCAAAAGGCGGCGGAGAAGAAGTGATGCCGAATCTTCCCGTGCTGGACGCGAGGGGTAAGGAGACCGGGACGCTCGAGCTCAAGGCGGACGTCTTCGGCGGGGAAGTCCGCGGACCGCTGCTCCACCAGGCCGTGGTGCGCGAGCTCGCCGACCGCCGCGTCGGCACCCACGACACCAAGGGGCGCAGTGAGGTCTCGGGTGGCGGCCGGAAGCCGTGGAAGCAAAAGGGCACGGGCCGAGCACGTCAGGGCAGTATCCGCGCGACCCAGTGGAAGGGTGGCGGCAAGCCCTTCGGCCCGACTCCGCGCTCGTACGCCAAGGACATGCCGCGCTCGATGCGCCGCGCGGCGCTCCGTGCCGCGGTGGCGGCGAAGGTCGCGCGGAACGAGCTGCGCGTGGTCGAGCGGCTCGAGGCGGGCGACGGGAAGACCAAGGCGCTCGTCGCGGCGCTCGCACGGCTGGGCGTGAAGCCGGAGCCCGCGCTCGTCGTCGTGGGCAAGGCCGGCGCCGTCCTGCTGCGCGCCGCTCGGAACGTGCCCTGGCTGACCGTAGAGACACCCGCGCACGTGTCGGTCTACCAGCTGCTTCGGCACGGCCAGGTGGTGTTCGAGCGGGCGGGCCTCGTCGCGCTCGAGGAGGCGCTCGCGCGATGAGGGACCCGCGTGAGGTGCTGATCCGCCCGCTGATGACCGAGAAGAGCATGCGGCAAAAGGAAGAGCACAACAGCGTCACGTTCCGCGTGCGGCCCGACGCCAACAAGCTCGAGATCCGGGCGGCGGTCGAGGCGGTCTTCAGCGTGAAGGTCGCCGAGGTCCGCACCGCCAACTACGAGGGCAAGCTGAAGCGGATGGGCAAGCACCAGGGCCGCCGCTCCGACTGGAAGAAGGCGATCGTGACACTCCAGCCCGGACACAAGATCGAGCTGCTCGAAGGGGCCTGAGAGAGAGAGCACATGGGAATCCGAACGCTCAAGCCGACGTCGCCCGCGCGGCGGTACCTCACGTACGTCACGTACGACGAGATCACCAAGCGCGAGCCGGAGAAGAGCCTGCTCGTGCCGAAGACGCGCACGAACGGACGGAACGTGTACGGGCGCATCACCGTCCGCCACCGCGGCGGCGGGGCCAAGCGCATGCTGCGCCAGGTGGATTTCCGGCGCGACAAGCTCGGGATCCCGGCGCGCGTGGCGGCGATCGAGTACGATCCGAACCGCTCGGCGCGGCTCGCGCTCCTCTACTACAAGGACGGTGAGAAGCGCTACATCATCGCGCCGCACGGCCTCAAGGTCGGCGACACCGTGATGTCCGGGCCGCAGGCCGACATCCTGCCGGGCAACGCGTTGCCGATCCGGAACATCCCCCTCGGCACTCTCGTGCACGCGGTCGAGCTCCAACCCGGGCGCGGCGCCCAGCTCTGCCGGAGCGCGGGCACCCTGGCCCAGCTGCTCGCGAAGGAAGGCGAGCGCGCCACGCTCAAGCTTCCGTCGGGCGAGGTGCGCCTGGTCGCGATCGGCTGCATGGCGACGGTGGGGCAGGTCGGCAACCTCGACCACGAGAACGTCTCGGTCGGCAAGGCCGGGCGCGTGCGCTGGAAGGGCTTCCGGCCGACCGTGCGGGGCACGGTGATGAATCCGGTCGACCACCCCATGGGGGGCGGCGAGGGCAAAGGCAAGGGCAACCACCCGATGACGCCCTGGGGTAAGCCGACCAAGGGTTACAAGACGCGGCGCGGCGCCCGGCCCTCGGACCGTTGGATCGTCACGCGACGGACGAAGTAGGAGAGGCGCATGGGACGCTCGACGAAGAAGGGCCCGTACATCGAACCGAAGCTCCTCGATCGGATCGAGGAGATGAATCGGAGCCGGCAGAAGAAGGTGCTCAAGACGTGGTCGCGGCGGTCCACGATCGCGCCCGAGTTCGTCGGCCACACGCTCGCCGTCCACAACGGCAAGAAATTCATTCCCGTGTACGTGACCGAGAACATGGTCGGGCACCGGCTCGGCGAGTTCGCGCTGACCCGCACATTCAAGGCGCACGGCTCGGCCGAAAAGGCCGCGGCGTCGCCGACGGGGAAAACGTAGGGCGATGCGCGTCTACGCCCGCGCCCGGTTCGTGCGCGTTTCGGCGCGAAAGGCCCGCCTCGTGCTCGATCAGATCCGGGGCCGGTCGGTCGCCGATGCGCTGACGACGCTCGAGTACACGCCGCGCGCCGCCGCCCGCCTCATCGAGAAGGTGTTGCGCTCGGCCGTCGCCAATGCCGAGCACAACCACCAGGTGCGCAACGCGGAGGAGCTGAAGGTCGTGCACGCGATCGCCGACGGTGGGCCGTCCATGAAGCGGATCCAGCCGCGGGCCATGGGGCGGGCGTTCTTCATCAAACATCGGACGAGTCACCTCACCATCGGCGTGAGCGACGAGGTCAACGGGACGGCGCGTCCGCCGATGCGGCCCGCGCGCCCGCCGCGCCGGGCGGCGCCGGCGTCAGCCGAGACGGGCGAGACGGCCGCCGGGGCTGACAAGAGC
>JBOHQB010000394.1:0-2286 GCA_050731995.1 Candidatus Rokuibacteriota bacterium | reverse complement strand
GCCCGAGGCGCTCGACGCCGCCTTCCGGCTCTTCGGCGCCGCGACGCGGCCGCTCGAGGTGGCGGCGAAGCTCGGCTACGTGCTCTTTCAGCTGGCGCCCTGGGTGCGGTTCGATGGCAAATGGCTCGACTATCTCGCCTCGCTCCCGGGGCGACTGCCGGGACAGCGAGTCGCGGTCGAGTTCCGGCATCACTCGTGGATTCCCGATCACGCCGCCGACACCCTGGCCGCCTTGCAGAACGCCGGGCTCGCCCACGTCATCGTGGACGGCCCGGCGGCCGCGAGCCGGATCCCGCGCGTGGCGCGGGTGACGGCGCCCGCCGCGATCTTCCGCCTCCACGGCCGCAACGCCGAGGGCTGGCTCAAACAGGTCCGCGGCGAGGAGCCCGCGGTGCGCGAGAAATACGACTACCTCTACTCCGACGCCGAGCTCGCCGAGCTGGCGCCGGAGATCCGCGCGGCGGCGGGCGAGGCCGGGCAGGTCTACGTCTCCTTCAACAACAACAACCGCGACTACCCCGTGCGCAACGCGCTGGCGATGCGGCGGCTCCTCGGCCAGCCGGCGTCCGATTCCTTGCGTCGCGACCTCTTCGCCTGAGATAGTGGCCTCGATGGCCACCACGGCGCCGCCGATTCCGCGCGTCGAGCTGGCGTACGCGCCGACGCCGCTCCTCCGGCTCGAGCGGTTGTCGGCGGAGATCGGCGTGGATCTGTGGGTCAAGCGCGACGATCTCACCGGCCTGCTCGAGACCGGCAACAAGATCCGCAAGCTCGAGTTCCTGGTCGGCGAGGCCCTCGCCCAGCGCGCCGACACGCTGATCACGTGCGGCACGCTCCAGTCCAACTGCTGCCGCACCGTCGCCGCCGTGTCCGCGCGGCTCGGCCTCCGCGCGGTGCTCGCGCTCACGGGCCCGGCGCCCGACGAGTATGACGGCAACCTCCTGCTCGACCGCCTCCTCGGCGCCGACGTCCACTACGTGGCGGACGGGGACTGGGAGCGTGTGGACGTGATCATGCAGGAGCTCGCCGTCGAGGAACGCCGCCGCGGCCGCACGCCGTACGTGATTCCCGAGAGCGGCGCCACCGTCGTCGGCGCGCTCGGCTACCTCGCGTGCGGCCAGGAGCTCGCCCAGCAGATCCGGCACGGCGCGCCGGACTTCGACACGGTCGTGATCACGGCGTTCAGCGGCGGCAGCCAGGCGGGCCTGCTGATGGCGCGCCAGCTCGCGGGGCTCCGCGCGGACATCGTCTCCGTGCCGATCGCGTGGGAGGCGGCGCGGGTGCGCGCCTACGTGACGTCCGTCTTCGCCGAGGCGCGCCGCCGGTTCGACCTCGCCGTCGAGACTCCGCCCGAGGTCCACCTCATCGACGGCTACCAGGGCGACGGACGCGCCCGCGTCGGCCGCGAGGAGCTCGAGATCGTGCTGCGCGTGGCGCGCCTCGAGGGGCTCGTGCTCGATCCCGTCTACACGGCGAAGGCCTTCCACGGCTTGCTCGACACGCTTCGCCAGGACCGGAGGGCGCTCGGCGCCCGCGTCTGCTTCATCCACACGGGCGGCGTGTTCAGTGTCTTTCCGTTCCGCGGCCCGCTCTCCCGGCTCGCCGACGAGGAGCCTCTGCGCTAGAATCGTCGTCCCATGCCAGAGATCCGGCTCCGGGGCGGTGAAGTGGACGGGCTCGCGCTGCGTTACACCGTCGAGGGACGCGGTCCCGCGGTGCTCCTGCTGCACGGCCTCGGCGGCTTCGCCGAGACCTGGCGTCACAACGTCGGCGCGCTGACGCCGCGGGCCACCGTGTACGCGCTCGATCTGCCCGGCTTCGGCCGTTCGGCGAAGCCGAGGGCCTCCTACCGGCTGCCGTTCTTCGCGCGCGTCCTCGGCGCCTTCGTCGACGGGCTCGGGCTCGGCCAGGTGTCGCTCGTCGGCCACTCGCTCGGGGGCGCCATCGCCGTCGCGTACGCGCTCACGCAGCCGACCCGCGTCGAGCGGCTCGCGCTCCTCGGCGCCCTCGTGCCGGGCGCGGCGCACCGGGTCGGCTGGGCTCAGCGCGCGGCGACGCTGCCGGTCGTCGGCGAGCTTCTGGCGCTCTGCGGCGGCCCGCCGTTGTTCAAGGCCGCGATCGAACGCTGCTTCCACGCGCCGATGCCCGCCGAGGTCGATTTCCTGGTGGATACGGACTTCGCGACACGCGCCGCGCCCGAGGCGCGGGCGGCGTGGCTCGCGGCCGTGCGGGGCACCCGCGCCGAGCTCGTCGGCCGGCGAGCGGAGTACCGCCGCGCGCTCGGGA
>JBOHQB010000393.1:0-1525 GCA_050731995.1 Candidatus Rokuibacteriota bacterium | reverse complement strand
TTCCGGAGGACCGGCTTCCCGATGCCCTGGCGGGCCGAGTGACTGCGGGACTGGAGGAAGGACATTCGCGTTGCTAGTCCGCGAACTGCGCGGCGCGCCAGCGCAGGGCGGCGCCGAGGCCTTCTTTGTCGCGGATCTCGTCGAACTTCATGCCGACCTCGGTCCGGGCGGCGTAGAGTCCGGCGAGCACGTCGAGCCCGGCGCGGATGGCGTTGCGGAAGCCGGCCGCATCGGCGCCACGGTTGATGGCGAGCTTGGTGGCCGCTAGCGCCTCGGGCGACATGAGGGCCATCCGGCGCGCGAACTTCAGCGTCGCGGCCTCGAGCTCGGCGCCGGGCACGACGCGGTTGACCATCCCGTACTGGAGCGCCGTCCTGGCGTCGATGGGATCGCCGAGGTACAAGAGCTCGCGGGCGCGCTTGAAGCCGATGATGAACGGCATGACGAGCGCGGGGCCGACGTTGGAGAAGCGGATCTCCGGCTCACCGAAGAGGGCGTCGTCGGCAGCGATCGTGATGTCGCACATCATCACCAGCTCGCAGCCGCCGCCGAGACAGTGCCCCCGGACGGAGGCGATCACCGGCTTTTTCATGTCCCACGGCGTGATCTCGAGCGCGACGTCGTCGGTGAGCGACTCGTGCCAGGCGAGGGCGTTGCCGCGCCGCGCGGCCCGGGCCGGGCTCGGCCCGATGTCGTAGCCGGCGGAGAAGCTCCGGCCCTCGGCGCGGAGGACGACCACGCTGGTGGCCGGATCGCGGTCGGCTTCATGGAGGCGCTCGACGAGGGCGCGCTTCAGCTCGGGGCTGATGGCGTTGAGCTTCTCGGGCCGGTTGAGCGACACGATGCCGACCCGGCCGTCGACGGTGTAGGTGACTAGCTCGGTCGTCATGGCAGCGGCACGAAGATCGAGACTCGCGGCTCGGGGCCGACCTCGCGCGTGACGTGGCCCTGCCCGGTCAGGTCCTCGGCGATCAGGATGTCGCCCGGGCCGAGACGACGCACCGTGCCGTCGCCGATCTCGATGTCCACGGCTCCGGAGAGCGTGAACACCGCCGCGCGGCCGGGCGCGTGGTGCCAGGGATTGGTTCGCCTCGGCCCGAAGCGGCGGATGACGATGCCGCTGCCGGGAATCAATTCGGCGCTCTCGGAGTCGTCGCCGCGCGGCTTGAAGTCCGGCTCGACGTCGTCGAGGTGCGACCGGCCGTCCGGCCCCGTACGGATACGAATGATCGCCATGGAACCTCCTTAGGACAACCGCCTGAGCGCGTCCTCGCGTAGCTTCACCTGCTGGATCTTGCCCGACGACGTCAGTTGGAGCTCCAGGTGAACGGCGCGAAGTGGCCGTTGTTCCGTCCCGACGTGTCATCCCAGTCGATGCCGAAGGCATGCATATGACTGCGCGAGGCCTTCGCCAGGGCGAGGCGGGAGGCGGCCGGATGACCGACGTTGTCGAAGTAGATCGGCCGGGCCGGCTTGGCGCCCGCGACACCCTCGATGGCGATGTCGAGCACGCCCGGGATCGAGA
>JBOHQB010000392.1:0-3738 GCA_050731995.1 Candidatus Rokuibacteriota bacterium | reverse complement strand
GCTCGACACGATCCGGCGGCGCGTGCGGCGGCTCCTGTGGCGCCGCGGCCTGGAGCCAGGGGATGAGGGGACCGGGTTTGACGACCCGCTCGCCGAGGCGTCCCTGGCGCTGGCCGGGATCGTGGGCGCCTCCGTCCAGGGATGCGTGGCACTGGGGCCGCGGGCTGGGGCGCGGGTGCGCCGGTTGGGTGATGGGCGCCCATCGCCGGTGGGCACGCGGGGATCGCGCCAGGCGCACGTGGAGGGCTTCGACCTGCACGCCAACGTGTGGGTGGGGGCCCACGACCGGGCGCGTCTAGAACAACTCTGCCGCTTATGCGGAGCTCCGCATAATCGGCATTATGCGGACCAGTGAGTTATGCGGACCACGCGCTAGCCTGGTCCGACGGAGCGTTGAGAATACGGTAGCTTGGAGCGCCTCGGGCGGGTGACCTGGTCCGCATAATCCGGGCACAGTGGTGTCCCCCTTTCACCGGGCTTCGGCCCAGGAGGACACTATGCTTGAAAGCTCCTTCAAGAAATCCACGCCACGACCTCTCCCCGGCGGGCTCGCGGGACCGTTCCTCGACGGCTTCGCGGCAGCGCTGTCCGCCCAGGGCTACTCGTCCGACATGCGCCGCCGCCACCTGGGCGCTGCCGCTCACCTGGGCGAGTGGGCCGCGCGGCGCGACATCGCGATCGCAGATCTCGACGAGGCTGTGCTCGCGCGCTTCGTGCGGCACCTGCCTGGGTGCCGCTGCCGCGCCGGGCACCGCGGCCACAAGCGCGTGCCGTTCCGGGTCCACAGGTTCCTGCGCCACCTCCGCGAGGTCGGCGTCGTGGCCGCGCCCGCGCCCGGGCCAGCCCGCTCGACGCTGGTCACCGAGTACGGCGCGTGGATGCGCGACCAGCGCGGCCTGGCCGCGTCGACGATCTCCCACTCCTTGCCGATGGTCGACACGCTGCTCGGCACCGTGGGCGACGACCCCGCGGGGCTCGACGCCGCGGCCGTGCGCAGGTTTGTGCTCGAGCACATCCGGCAGCACGCGCCAGCATCGGCCGGCTGCGTGACGACGACCGTGCGTTGCTTTCTGCGCTGGCTCGTCGCGCAAGGCCGGTGCTCGACGGACCTCGACGAGGCGGTTCCCAAAGTGCCCACGTGGCGGCTGGCGAAGCTGCCCCGCTACCTACGGGACGACGATGTGGAGCGCATCATCATGGCGTGCGATCGCAGAAGCCCCGTGGCGCTGCGCGATCGCGCCATGCTGCTCCTGCTCGCGCGCCTCGGCCTGCGCGCCAGCGACGTGGTCGGGCTGCGGATCGGCGACATCGATTGGCAAGAGGGACGCGTCCGCGTCGCCGGCAAGGGACGGCGTGAGACGCGGCTGCCGCTTCCCCAGGACGCGGGCGATGCGATCCTGGGGTACCTCAAAGAGGAGCGTCCCGCCGTCGCCATGGACCGCGTCTTCCTGACGGCGCGCACGCCCATCCACCCGCTGAGCTCAAGCGGGCTGCACGACGTCGTCTGGCGCGTGATCGAGCGCGCCGGCGTTCAGGCTCCCTCCCGCGGGACCCACGTCCTGCGCCACTCGCTCGCGACCCGGCTGCTGCGCGAAGGCGCGACGCTCGACACGATCGGCGCCGTGCTGCGCCACCGCGACGTCAACACGACGGCGCTCTACGCCAAGGTGGACGTCGACCTGCTCCGGCAGGTCGCGCAGCCCTGGCCCGGCGCGGAGGTGTCGCCATGCTGAAGCCGAGCATTGACGCCTACCTGGCGCTCCGTCGCGCGGTCGGCTTCCATCTCGAGACCGAGGAGCGCCTGCTGCACGACTTCGCGCGCTGGGCTTCCGATCGCGGCGAGACGCACGTCCGGACGCAGACGGCCACCGAGTGGGCGGCGGCGGCGCGCGCGACGTGGCAGCGCGAGCGACGGCTCCGCGCGGTCGCCGGTTTCGCGCGTCATGCGCGGGCCGAGGACGGGCGCCATGAGGTGCCGCCGATCTGCGTCTTCGGTCGCCGGCACGTGCGTCCCCGGCCCCACATCTACTCGCCGGACGAACTCGCGTGCCTTCTCGACGCGGCTTCCCGGCTGCCTCCGACCTGGCCGCTCAAGCCCCAGGTGTTCACGACGCTGCTCGGCCTGCTGGCCTCGACGGGGCTGCGCATCTCCGAGGCGCTCGGGCTCCGATTCGGGGACGTGACCACCGACGGCCTCGTGGTCCACAAGACGAAGTTCAACAAGAGCCGGCTCGTGCCCCTCCACGCGACCACCGCCACGGCGCTCGACCGCTACCTCGATCTCCGACGGCGCAGCAGCACCGTGAGCGACTACGTGTTCGTCTCGCCCAGGGGAGACAGGCTTCCCCACTCGACTGTAGCCAAGTGGTTCCTTCGGCTGGCGCGGCAAACAGGTCTTCGTTCGGGTCCGGGAGCGCCGGGGCCGCGGATCCACGACCTGCGGCACACGTTCGCCGTGCGGGCTCTCGAAGCTTGCCCGCAAGGCGGGAGCCCCGTCGGCTGGCGCATGCGTGCGCTGTCGACGTACCTCGGCCACGTCAACGTCGCCGACACGTGCTGGTACTTGCACGCGACGCCGCAGCTCATGCGGGGCGTCGCCGATTCCTGCGAGCGGTTCCTCGAAGGAGGTACGCGATGACACCGATCGCTCCTCACATCACTGTGTTCCTGCGCAAGCGGCTTGCCGTTGACCAGCGGGCGAGCCCCCACACCTGCGACACCTACGCCTACGCGTTCCAGCTCCTCTTCGAGTTCATGAGCCGCACGCTCGGCGTGGCGCCCGCCGACCTCCAGCTCGAGCAGCTCGATGCGCCGCTCGTGCTCGAGTTCCTCGAGCCTCTCCAGAACGACCGACGCAACTCCCCGCGCACACGCAACGCGCGGCTGGCCGCTATCCGATCCTTCATGCGGTTCCTCGAGCACCGCGTGCCCTCGGCGCTCGACCAGGTCCGGCGCGTTCGGGCCATCCCCGCGCAGAAGACCGACACGCGGCTCGTGCGGCACCTCGCGGCCGAGGAGCACCGCGCACTCGTCGACGCGCCGGACCCGACCACGCGCCTCGGCATCCGCGACCGCGCCATGCTGCTCTTGGCGCTCACTGGCGGCCTTCGCGTCTCGGAACTCGTCGGCCTGCGCGTCGACGAGGTGGAGTTCACCGGGCGCTACGTCGACGTGCGCGTGCGCGGAAAGGGACGCCGCGAGCGCGCGCTCACGCTGTGGAAGTCGGTGGGTGACGCGATCCGCGCCTGGCTCGCCTTGCGCGGCGTGGCCCCCGCGCCCGAGCTGTTCCTCAACGCGTGGGGCAAGGCCATGACGCGCTCCGGCTTCGAGCGTGTGCTCGCCAAGCACGCCGCCGCCGCGGCCGCGCGGTGCCCGTCGCTCCGGGCGAAGCGTGTCTCGCCGCACGTACTGCGGCACACGTGCGCGCTCAACACGCTGCGGGCGACGCGCGACCTGCGAAAGGTCTCACTGTGGCTCGGGCACGCCAGCACCCAGACGACCGATGTCTATTTGCAAGCCGACCCGACGGAGAAACTCGAGGCGCTCGCGGCGATGAAGCCGCCGGTGCTGCGGCCGGGGAAGTTTCGTCCCCCCGATCGGCTGATCGCCGCGCTGCACGTCTCCACGGTTATGCGGAGTTCCAACGGGGTCAACCCATGAAGGCGAGACGAAATGGTCCCGGAGATCCGCATAACGCCCCGGTCCGCATAGTGCCGCTTATGCGGACCTCCGCATAAC
>JBOHQB010000391.1:0-1919 GCA_050731995.1 Candidatus Rokuibacteriota bacterium | reverse complement strand
GTACTGGTGTAGAGGACGCCGTTCACCATGATGGGCGTCCCCTCGTGGAGCCAGGAGGGATCGATGTTGCCGTTCGCATTGCGGACCGCGTGGTCGGGCGACGTCCAGCGCCAGGCGATCTTGAGGCTTGCGGCGTTCGAGGCGTTGATCTGGTCGAGCGGGGAGTAGCGCGCGCTCGCGTACGTGCCGGCGTACGCCGGCCACTCACCGCGCGCCAGCGCCGCCTGCGACTCGCCGGAGGCGCCGGATTGCTGACCGCCGGCCGGAAGCGTCAGCGCCACCGTCAGGATCGTGGCGCCGACCGCGAGCGCGCGCCGGATCACGTCAGCCGCTCGGACGCCGGAAGAAGTTCCAGCGCTCCGGAAGGTGCCCGCGGCGCGGCAGGCTCACGGTGCCGAGCACGCTCGCGTTGCACATCTCGTCGGTGGTCGCGAATCCGGATCGCACGTCTTTGGGCGGGGAGCTCGGATTGCGCGGGTTCGCGGACGAGTTGTCGTAGACGCACTCCACCTCGATCTGGGTGCCGCCGGGCAGCGGCACGGGTCGCTTGAACGTGTAGCGGAGCTGCCAGTCGAAGTCCCAGTCGTCGATGTAGATCAGCGGCCGCTTCGTCCCGTCCGCCAGGTGCGCGGTCACGCGGATCTCACGCCCGATCAGGTGCATGTGGGGCAGGACGGCGATCGCCTCGAAGTGGTCGTCCCTCGCCACGCTCGCATACGACGTGATTGAATAGCGAGCTTCGCCCGCCGGGATCGTGAACCCCCACGCCATCGGCCAGATCCGACGCAGCGCCCGATCGAACGGCCCGCTCGCGACGTAGAGCCCGATGCGGGTCTGGTCGGTCTCCGCCGTCGGGCCCGGGTTGTGATAGTGGACCTGAATCACGAGGCGCGCGCCGGGCTGGACCCCCCACGCGACTCCCGGCGGGACTTCGAGCGGCACGCTCCCCGGCACCCAGCCTCCGAGACCGCCGGTGGCGTTGAACAGCGGGCCGCCGAAGCAGGTGTACCCCGGCCCGGGGTCGCGCCGGTCGAGCTCGACGGAGATTCCCGTGGGATCGAGGTACGTCACGACATGGTGGACGATCTTCCGGTTCCCCGGCACGACCTCGGTGGCGCGGATGAACGTCCGGTCGGCGCCGGCGAGGTTGATCGGGATCGTGAAGCAGCGATAGACGTCCCGGCTCCGCGCCGGGACGCTGAACGGCTCCTCCATCGCGAGCACGACGCTCGGGGGTCCGAGCGTCCAGCCCGTCGGGAACTTCCGCGGCGGCGGCAGGTCGCGCGGATCGCCTTCCGGCGCGCCCGCGCCCACCCATCGGGCCACGAGATCGATCTCGCCGCTCGAGAGACGCCGGTCGTCCGCGAATTCGCCGTGTCCCGGCACCGCCTTCCACGGCGGCATCTTCCGCTTCTGGAGCATGGTCAGGATCTTCTTCCGTTGCCGGTACGCGTCGCCGTAGGTGACGAGGGGGAAGGGCGCGACCTCGCCCTCGCGGTGGCAGCCCTGACAGTGGTGCTGGAGGAGCCGGACGATGTGGGTGTTGAAGGTGACCGGTCCGTCCGCCGCCTTCGTTGTCGGCGGCGGCGCGGACCCGGCGCACGCCTGGGCAACGACCGCGAGCAGGGCGACGAGCAGCCACCGCAAGGCGCACATCATCTACGCACCCAGCACCCAGCCGTACTGGGTGAGGCTCGGCCGCGGACCTTCCTCGAGGTACGCGGTCTTCATCCGCGAGACGAAGTCCTTCGGCACCTGGTTGAGCACCGCGTTCGGATCGACGCCGAAGACGGCGGCCGCGTTCAGCCCGAGGATGCGCGTCTTCACGTCAGGCGTGAGCGGCTGGTAGCCGAAGGTCTTGATCAGGCTCTCCGGCATCGCGAGGCGCCGGAAGGCCTCGATCTGCCAGCGCGGCGAGC
>JBOHQB010000390.1:0-7055 GCA_050731995.1 Candidatus Rokuibacteriota bacterium | reverse complement strand
TTGTCCTGCTCACGCCGGGCACACTCGGCGCGTACGCGATGGCGCGCGAGATCGCCCGCGCCGGTGGCACCTTGCCGTACGCGTTCGCCGAGGCGGGGACGCTGCCCTATCTCTGCCGCAAGACGGGGCCGGCGGCAGTGGCGGCGCCGGTGCGCGCCGCGAACCTGCCCGTCGGCATCTTCCCGGCGTCGCGCGCGCCGGCCGTGCTCGCGCGCGTTGCCGAGCTGTTTCCGTCCGTTCGCCCATGCGCGGACGCGCTCGACGTCGCTCTCACCAACGCCGGGGCCGTGATCCATCCGCCGCTTGTTCTGGTCAACGCCGGCGCGATCGACGGCGGGCGCTTCGACATCCACGCGGCGGGGACGACGGCGAGCGCCCGCAGACTGATCGACGCGGTGGACGCCGAGCGTCTCGCCGCGCGCCGCGGCTGGGGCTATCCCGCGCCCCACTACGAGCTCGCGACGTACTACGACGAGGCGCGGGCGGCCGAGGGACTCTACGGCGCCGGCGCCAAGCAGAAGCTCGTCGCGAGCGGGCTCTGGAGCGAGATCGTCACCTTCGAGCATCGCTACGTGACGGAGGATACCGTGCTCGGCCTCAGCCTCTTCGAGTCCGCCGCGCGCACGGCGAGCGTCCCGAGCCAGGCGATCACCAGCCTCCTCGGCGTCTTCGGCGCGCTCCTGGGACGGGAGCTCTCGGGCCGCGGCCGGGCGCTCGAGGCGCTCGGCCTCGGCGATTTCGCGCTGCGCGAGATCCGCGCGCTTCTCCACGAGGGCTGGACCTCGCCGCTCTGGCCGAAGGTGCTGCGGTGACGGACGGCGGGGCCCGCTATCTCCGCGTCAGCGCGGACAGGCTCGTCGCCATCCGGAAGGCGATGGAGCCCGCGCTCGGCGTGCGCGCCGCCGAATGCCTCGTCGCCGGCGTCCGCGTGGGCGAAGCCAAGCACGCCGCCGCGCCTGCCTGCGACGCGCGGACGCACGTGGAGGCGGCGCTCGCGGCGGCGACGCGCCACGGCTGGGGAGAATTCGCGCTCGAGCGGCGCGGCGCGAGCGAGCTGGTCGTGACGGTGTGCCGGTCGCCCTTCGCCGAGACCTACGGCCGCGCGGCGGCGCCCGTCTGTCATCTCACGCTTGGAATGCTCGAGGCCCTCGCGGCGGCCCTGTTCCAGCGTCCGGCGCGCGTGCGCGAGACCGCGTGCGCCGCGGCCGGCGCGGGTGACTGCCGCTTCGAGACCCTCGCATGAGCGCGGACGCATTCCAGCGCCCGCCGGGGTCGGATCCGCACGGGGAGGCGGAGAAGCAGCTCCGGGCGTCGCTCGGGCGCGAGGCGCGCGAGACGCGGGAGACGCTGGAGAAGGTCAAGTACGCCGGCTATGGCTGCCTCGTGCTGGTCGCCCTCGGCATCATCCTCGCCTTCCTCCTGTGATGGCGCCGCCCATGCTGCAGCTCGATGTCGAGGCGCTGCCGCGCGAACGGCTCGAGTGGCTGCAGCTCGACCGGCTTCGGGCGACGCTGGCGCGCGTGCTCGACAATCCGGCGTGGGCACAACGGCTCGGCGGGGTGCGGGCCGAGGACGTGAAGACGCTCAGTGACTGGCGCCGGCTACCGTTTCTCACGAAGGACGATCTGCGCGACGCCTATCCCTGGTCCCTCGCGTGCGGCGGCGACTACCGGCGCGTGCACATGTCGAGCGGCACGACGGGCAATCCGATCCTGAATCCCTACACGCCGGCCGATGTCGCGCAATGGGGCGAGGTGATGGCGCGCTGCTACGTCGCCGCCGGCGTGACGAAGGACGACGTGATCCAGATCACGCCGTCGTTCGGCCTCTTCACGGGCGGCTTCGGCTTCCACTACGGCGCCGAGCGGCTGGGCGCGCTCGTCATCCCGGCGGGCGCCGGGCGTACGTCGCTGCAGCTGCGCCTGATGCGCGATCTCAAGGCGACGGTCGTCGCCGCGATCGCGACCTACCCGCTGCGCCTCATCGAGGTCGCGCGCGAGGAGGGGTTCGATCTCGGCTCGCTCGATCTTCGCGTCGGGATCTTCGGGTCCGAGATGTGGTCGGACGAGCTGCGCGCACGGATCGAGCGCGAGCTCCGCATCCGGACGTTCGACATCATCGGCATGACGGAGACGGGCGGTCCGGGCATGGGCATCGACTGCGTGGCGCGCGCCGGCATCCACGTCTGGGAGGATCACTACTACCCGGAGATCGTGGATCCGGCGACCGGCGTCGCCGTGCCCGACGGCGTGATCGGCGAGCTGGTCGTCTCGACGCTCACCCGCGAAGGGTTGCCGCTCATCCGCTACCGCACCCACGACCTCACGCGCGTCCTGTCGCGGGCGCCGTGCGACTGCGGCCGCACCGCGCTCCGCATCGACCGGCTGCGCGGCCGGACCGACGACATGATCATCTTCAAGGGCGTGAACTTCTATCCGCGCCAGATCGAGACGGTGCTGCTGCGGCAGCCGGGAATCTCGCACGAGTACCAGATCCACCTCGAGTCGGCGGCCGGCGCCGAGACATTGACGGTCGTCGCCGAGACCGAGGCCGGGTGCGATCCCGGTGTCACGGCGCGGATCCGGCGCGAGATCCACGACCTCCTGGCGCTGAGCCCCGAGGTGAGGCTCGTGCCGGAGGGCGCGATCGAGCGGCCGCAGGGCAAGGCGGTGCGCGTCGTGGACCGCCGGCCGCGCTGATGGCACGCGCCCTCGACGGCGTCACGGTGCTCAGCCTCGAGCAGGCGATGACCCTGCCGTTCCTCACGTACCGTCTCGCCTGCGACGGCGCGCGCGTGATCCGTGTCGAGAATCCGCGGCGGCCGGATCCCAACCGCTTCGTCGGCAAGGACGTGTTGGGCGAGAGCGACATGCGTTCCTATTTCCTGCCGAACAACTGCGGCAAGGAGGCGATCACCCTCGATCTGGGACAGCCGGAGGGACGGGCGGTCCTCGACGCGCTGATCGTGCGGCTCCGCATCGACGTCTTCGCGTGCAACCAGCGTCCGCGCTCGTACGCGCACCTCGGCATCGAGCCCGAGCGCCTGCGGGCGCTGAAGCCCGATCTGATAACGCTCGGCATCTCGGGATTTGGGCCGGAGCACGACGAAGCGGCGTACGATCCGGTGCTCCAGGCGCGGAGCGGTTTCATGGAGCTGACGGGTGATCCCGCCGGTCCGCCGACCGTCTTCGGATTGCCCATGATCGACCTCGGGGCCGCCGAGCACGCGTACGGCGAGCTGATGAAGGCGCTCTATCACCGCGCCCGGACCGGGGAGGGCGCGCGCCTTGACGTGTCCATGCATCGGAGCGCGCTGTCGTGGATGGTCTCGCCGATTCTCCACCAGGCGCTCGGCGAGCCCGCCACGCGCAAGGGCAATAGCCACCAGTTCTTCGCCCCCGTCGGCGTCTACCGGGCCCGTGACGGCTGGATTTATCTCGCCGTCGGCAGCGACCCGCAGTGGACCGCGCTCGCGGCGCTGCCGGCGTTCGCCGGGCTGGCGCGGGCCGAATACGCGGCGAACGCGGGCCGGATCGCCGACGTGCGTCGCCTCGACGCCACGCTCGGCGCGGTCTTCGCGCGGCTGACGGCCGACGAGGCGCTGGCGGCGCTGCGCGACGCCGGCGTCGCGGCGTCGCGCGTCAACGCGCTCGCCGATGTGATCGCCGACCCGCTGGTCGCGGGGCGCTTGCTGCGCGTGAAGGATCCGCGGACGGGCTTCGAGATCACGCTCCCGCCGCCGCCGACCGGCGAGCCGCCTGCGCTCGCGTTCCCGCCGCGGCTCGGCGAGCACAACGCGAAGATTTACGGCGAGATCGGGTATGCTGGCGAGGCGCTCGGCGCGCTTCGGACGCGGCGAGTCATATGAACGACATCTTAAATCTCACGGACGAGCAGCGGATGATCCGTGATCTCGCGCGGAAGATCGCGCGTGAGCGCATCGCGCCGCTGGCCGCCCACTACGACGAGACCGAGTCGTACCCCGAGGAGTCCATGCGCGCCATCCGGGAGGCCGGCCTCTTCGAGGTCTGGGTGCCGGAGGCGTACGGCGGCTCCGACATGGGGGCGCTGGCCCTCTCGCTCGTCACCGAGGAGATCGCCTGGGCGTGCGCCGCGACCGCGACCCAGTACCTCGATCAGCCCCTCGGCGGGCTGCCGATCCTGCTCCACGGCAGTGAGACGCAGAAGAAACAATACTTGCCGCGGCTGGCGACGGGCGAGCTGCTCGCGGCCTATTCATTGTCGGAGCCGGGCGCCGGCTCCGACGCCGCGGGTCTCAAGACGACCGCGGTGCGCCGCGGCGACCACTACGTGCTGAACGGCTCCAAGCAGTGGTGCACCAACGGGAGCCACGCCGACGTGATCACGGTCTTCGCGACGGTGGACCCGTCGAAGCGCGCGAAGGGCGTCACCGCGTTCCTCGTCGAGAAGGGGACCCCGGGGTTCGAGGTGGGGAAGAAGGAGAGGAAGATGGGCATTCGCGCCTCGCCCACCGTCGCGCTCCACTTCACCGACTGCGCGATTCCCGCCGCGCAGCGCCTCGGTGAGGAAGGCCAGGGGTTCCCGATCGCGATGTCCACGCTGGACGTCACGCGCCCGGCGACCGGCGCCATGGCCGTCGGCATCGCCCAGGCGGCGCTCGACGCCGCCGTCGGCTACGCGAAGGAACGCCAGCAGTTCGGCCGGCCGATCGGTGCCTTCCAGGGGATCCAGTTCATGCTCGCCGACATGGCGATGCAGGTCCACTCGGCGCGCCTCATGGTCCATCACGCCGCGCGCCAGCACGACGCGGGCGTCCGCGGCAACACGCTCGAGGCATCCATGGCGAAGTGCTGGGCCGCCGACGCGGCGATGAAGGTCACGATCGACGCCGTGCAGGTCTTCGGCGGCTACGGCTACACGCGCGAGTTTCCCGTCGAGCGCTACATGCGCGACGCCAAGATCATGCAGATCTACGAGGGTACGAATCAGATCCAGCGCGTCGTGATCGCGCGCGAGCTGCTCGGCGGCTGACGTTTGTTCCTGACCTATAATCCCAGTGCCCGGCGCCACGGCGCGTCCGGACCACAGGAGGCCGCGCATGATGACGCAATCCACCCGCCGCACCTTCCTCAAGACCGCCGCCGCCACGACCGCCGTCGCGGGCTTTCCGCTGCCGCTCGGCGCGCAGCCGAAGACGTTCAAGATCGGCGTGGTCCATCCCATCACCGGCCCCCTGGCGGAGCCGGGGCAGGCGTGCCGGCTCGGCGCGCAGATGGCCGCCGACGCGATCAACGCGGCGGGCGGGATCAAGGCGCTCGGCGGGATGAAGCTCGAGCTGGTCCTCGGCGACACGCAGACGAAGCCGGACGTGGGCCGCATCGAGGCCGAGCGCGTCGTGAACCAGGGTGCGCAGATGCTGATGGGCTCGTTCGACTCGGGCTCGACCGCGGCGATGGTACCCGTCGCCCAGCAGAAGCGCATTCCGTTCCTCGTGGACATCGCGGCGGCGGACCCGATCACGGCCAACGTCGCGAGGGCGGTGAAGGAGGGGCAACAGAAGACCCAGTACGTCTACCGCAACTTCCCGACGGGCTCCTCGTTCGGGCGCAAGGCGGTCCAGTACTTCACCGAGATCTTCAAGGAGGCCGGCGTCTCGCCCAAGCGTGTCGTGCTCATGTACTGCAACGACCTGTTCGGCCAGAACCAGTCGCGGGGCTTCCAGGCCGCACACAAGGCCGCCGCCCCCTCGTGGGAGATCGTCGAGGTGATCCCGTGGCCGGAGCCGCCTCAGGATCTCTCCACGGAAGTCTCGCGTGCGAAGGCGGCCAAGCCCGACGTGATCGCGCCGATCACGCGCCCGGCCTCCGCGCAGATCCTGCTGCCCGAGATCCGTAAGCAGCGCATCGAAATGATGGGGATCGTCGGTCCCGGCAGCCCGGGCCTCTACGAGGCCGGCCAGTTCGCCGCGTTGAAGGAGGATCTGGAGTACGTCCTGACGAGCGTGCCGTGGCCGAACTTCAAGAGCCCGAAGACCAACCAGGTGTCCGAGGAGTACAAGAAGCGGTCGAACGGCAAGACCTTCGACACGAACTCCGGCTACTCCTACGACGCCATGTTCGTCATTGCCGACACGCTCGAGCGCGCCAAGTCCACGGATCCGGACGCGATCGTCGAGGCGCTGAAGAAGACGAACTGGACGGGCGGCCTCATGCAGTACGACGGCCCCGTCGTCTTCAACGAGCTGGGCGACAATCCGAATGCGATCCCGACGATGATCCAGGTCCTGGGGCAGAAGCCGGTCGCGGTCTGGCCCAAGGACGCCGCGCTCCAGAAGTTCGTGTTCCCGCGGCCAAAAGCATAGACACGACGCTCGTAGCGCAGGGGCTGATCAGCGGCCTGCTGTTCGGCGGCGTCTACAGCCTCATGGCCGTCGGCCTCACGCTGATCTTCGGTGTCATGCGCGTGGTGAACTTCGCCCACGGCGACATGATGGTCTGGGGGATGTACCTTGCGTGGCTCGGCGCCACGCGGGGCGGCGTCGATCCCTACGTCTCGTTCGTCGTCTGCGCCGGGCTCCTGTTCGCGCTCGGCTGGGCGGTGCAGCGCGGCCTGGTCCACCGCATCATCGACGCCCCGCACGAGATGCAGATCCTCCTGATGCTCGGCGTGGCGCTCGTGCTCGAGAACGCGGCGCTCGTCGCCTTCGGCCCGGAGCCGGCGCGCGTCCGCTCGCCGCTCACGTCCGCGACGCTCTGGCTCGGGCCGATCTTCCTCGACGTGGGACGTCTGGTGACGTTCGGCGTCGCGATCGGGCTGACGCTGCTGCTCTCGCTCTTTCTCTTCCGCACCGGGCTCGGCCGCTCGATCCGCGCCGCCGCAGACAACCCGTACGGCGCGCTCGTCATCGGCACCGACGTGCGGCGCGTGTACGGCGTCGCCTTCGGCGTCGGCGCCGCCTGCGTCGGCGCCGCGGGCGCGCTCGTCGCGCCGATCCTGCCCTTCTCGCCCGCGACGGGGCTCCAGCTCTCCATCGCCTCGTTCAACATCGTGATCATCGGCGGCATGGGCAGCCT
>JBOHQB010000389.1:0-8490 GCA_050731995.1 Candidatus Rokuibacteriota bacterium | reverse complement strand
CGTCGAGCGCGCCGGAGCGGAACGGCAGCGCGCAGCCGTCGGCCTGCAGGACCGGCGCCGCCGCGACGGCGCGCGCCACCCGCGCCGTGCGCCGTGACAGCTCCACGCCCGCGGGACGCCAGCCGCGGGCCTCGGCCGAGGCGAGGAGCCGGCCACCGCCGCAGCCGACGTCGAGCAGCCGCACGCCGGGGGCACGGCGGCGCACCCGCGTGAGCACGTTCTCGAACAGCGCGCGTCGCTCGGCGTCGCTCGTCTCGGGCGGGAAACGACGCAGATAGTCCGTCTCGTAACAGCGGCGGAGCGCCGCGGCGTCGGGCGGCGCCGCCATCACCCGCGCTCCGCAGCGCGCGCACCGGAGGTAGCGCTGGCCGCGATAGACGAGACCGGCGTTGTCGAGCGCGCCCCCGCACACCTCGCACGGGCGCCGGCGGGACGACGCCGAACGCTCGCCGCGCGCGACCGAGCCGAGCGCCTGCTCCAGCGTGTCGAGCGCGCGCGCCCAGCCGTACGCCTCGGCGTGCCGGCGACACGCCCGCCGTAACCGCCCCGCCGCCGCCGGGTCGCGCTCCTTGGCGGCGAGGAACTGGTCCAGACCGTCGGCGATCGCCTCGGGCGTCCCGTCGCGGAAGAGCAGCCCGGGGTCGAGCGGATCGAGCAGCTCGGGCGTCGCGCCGACGGGCGTGCCGAGCACGGGCGTGCCGCAGGCG
Organism: Candidatus Rokuibacteriota bacterium; assembly: GCA_050731995.1. Classification (GTDB taxonomy): domain Bacteria; phylum Methylomirabilota; class Methylomirabilia; order Rokubacteriales; family CSP1-6; genus JBOHQB01. The sequence continues at coordinate 7,783 of JBOHQB010000389.1, read as the reverse complement.
AGCGCCTCGACCGTGACGAGGCCGAAGCCCTCGAGCGCGCGCGTCGGCAGCACGAACACGTCGGCGGCACGGTAGTGATCGGCCAACGCTTCCTCGGGCACCCAGCCGACGAAGCGCACGTGACGCCCGAGGCCGAGGGAGGCGGCCAGCGCCTCGAGCCCGGCGCGCCGCGAGCCGTCGCCGCCGATCACCAGGAGGATCTCCGGGACGCGGAGGCGGAGGATCGCGACCGCGCGCAGGAGCGTGTCGAGCCCCATGCGGGCCTCGAGGTTCCGCACCGTCAGGAGCACGGCGCGGTCGCGCGGCAGCCCCAGACGCGCGCGCACAGCGTCACGGTCCTCGGCGGGAGTGAACCGCGCGGTGTCCACGCCGCCCGGGATCCTCAGCGTCCGTTCGGCCGGCACGCGGTAGAGTCGCCAGAGCTGATCGGCGGAGTAGTCGCTGAGCACCGCGATGCGCGCCGCCCGCCGCAGGCACGCGCGCTCGACGAGCCACAGCAGGGCGGTGCCGAGGGCGCCGGCCGCGCCGCCGAGGTGGTGGCGCGTCATCCGGCGGCGCGAGTGGTACTCGAGCGGCGCCGGCGAGAGAAACGTGTAGAGCGACGGCACGCCACGCGCCCCGGGCGCCGTGAGCGCGCCCCACCCCGCAAGCGGCTGGAGCACGTTCAGGACGTCCGCCGGCCGCTCGGCGAGCGCGCGGGCCGTCGCCCGGCGCGCGCCGGCGATCGCGGAGCGGAAGAGTCGGAGCGTCGAGCGCCGGTCCGGCGTGAAGTGGTCGACGGCGACGCCGGGGAGGGCGGCGCGCGGCATGCCGTTCTCCTCGGGCGCCCGGCTCAGCACCCGCACGCGGTGACCGCGTGCGGCGAGCCCGCCGGCGTGCGCGGCGAGTACCCGCTCGGCGCCGCCGCGCACCGCGAGCGGCGAGACGTCCGCGAGCATGAGCACGGAGAGCGGCGTCACCGGAGGATCCAGACGCCGCCGCGGTCGAGGAACTCCCGGAGCCAGAGCTCGAGCAGCATCAGCGTCCAGAGCCGGTCGCCGTGGGTCCGCCGGCCGCCCAGGTGCTCGTCCCGGAGCGTGGCCACGGCCGCGGGCTCGAAGAGCCCGCGCGCGGCGACGCGTCCGGGCTCCAGGAGGTCGTCGAGCAGCGGGCGCAGGTCGGTCCGCAGCCAGTGGTTGAGCGGGATCATGAACCCCTGCTTGGGCCGCGTGAGGATCTCCGGGGGGAGCACGTCGGCGAAGGCGGCCTTGAGGAGCCCCTTCAACCGGAACCGCGGCGCCTTGAGCGACGGCGCGAGCGCGAGGCTCGTCTCGACGAGCCGGTGATCGCAGAACGGCGCGCGCAGCTCGAGGGAGTGCGCCATGCTCATGCGGTCGGCCATCGTGAGGAGGTCGTCCGGCAGATAGGTCGCGAGGTCCACGCGGAAGGCGCCGTCCATCGGGTCGCCGTGGCCGTAGCCGGCCCACGCCGCGCGCTGGCGGCGATCCACGTCGCCGCCGAGCACGGCGCGCAGCGCGGGCGTCGCCAGCCCCGCGAGCTCGCGGGCGCCGAAGAAGCGCGTCCAGTTGATGTACCGGTCGGGCATGGGCTCCCCCGCGCCCGCGGCGAAGCGGCGCGCCCAGTCGCCGAGGTTGCGGCTCCGCTGCGAATCGGGCAGGCATGCCCGGGCAAGCCGCTCCGGCGCCGCGCGGAGCCAGCGCGGCACGCGCGCCCACGCCTCGGAGAGCGGCACGCCGGCGTAGCGCGGATAGCCGACGAACGTCTCGTCGCCGCCGATGCCGGAGAGCGCGACGGTGACGTGGCGCCGCGTCGCCTCCGCCACGACGAGTGTCGGGATCGCCGAGGAGTCGGCGAAGGGCTCGTCGAAGTGGCGCGCCAGCGCGGGCACCAGCTCGGCGAGCTTCGGCTCGAGCACCTCTTCGTGGTGGTCGGTCGCGAAGCGCCGCGCGACGAGGCGTGCCCACGGCCGCTCGTCGTGCGAGGGCGACGAGGTACCGAAGCCGATCGTGAAGGTCGCGATCCGTCCCGACGTCGCCTCGCGCACGGCGGCCACGATCGCGCTCGAGTCGATGCCGCCCGAGAGGAACACGCCCAGCGGGACGTCGCTCTCCAGCCTGAGCCGCACGGCCTCGACGACCTCGTGCCGCACGCGCGCGAGCGCCTCCTCCCGCGTCGTCGTCGGCGACACCGCCGGCCCAGCCGGCAGACTCCAGTAGCGACGGAGCTCGAGCCCGCCGTCGGCGAGCGTCGCGGTGTGGCCGGGCGGCAGCTTCGCGATCCCGGCGAAGATGGAGCGCTCGGCCGGCGTGTAGCCGAACGCGAGATAGTGGTGGAGCGCCGCCGGATCGAGCTCGCGCGCGACGTCCGGATGGAGGAGCAGCGCCTTCGGCTCCGAGGCGAAGACGAAACGGCCGCCGCGATGCCAGTAGTAGAGCGGCTTCTTGCCGAGCCGGTCGCGCGCGAGGAAGAGCCGGCGGCGAGGACCATCCCACAGCGCGAAGGCAAACATCCCCCGCAGGTGCTCGACGCACGCGGGGCCGTGCGCCTCCCACGCCCGGAGGATCACCTCGGTGTCCGAGCGGGTGCGGAACCGGCGACCCCCGGCCTCGAGCTCGGCGCGCAGCGCGCGGAAGTTGTAGATCTCGCCGTTGAAGACGATCACGGCGCGCCCGTCGTCGCTCGTCATCGGCTGCCGGCCGGTGACGAGATCGATGATCGCCAGCCGCGTCATGCCGAGCACGGCATCGCCGTCGACGTGGGCGCCCCGGTCGTCGGGGCCGCGGTGGTCGAGCGCGGCAAGCATCGCGTCCATCAGGCCGCCGTGGCGGCCCGTGCCCACCCAGCCCGCGATGCCGCACATCAGCCGGCCCCCCCGACCTCGGCGCACAGCGCGAGCACGCGTCCCGCCGTCCGCTCCATCGGGAACTCCGCGGCGCGCGCGAGGCCGCGGCGGCGCAGGTCCGCGCGCAGCTCCGCGGACGACAGCGCGGCCGTGAGCGCGGCCTCGAGCGCGTCGTCCTTGTCGGGATCCACGAGGAGGCCAGCCTCGCCCACGACCTCCGGCAGCGCGCCCCGGTTCGACGCCACGACGGGCGTGCCGCACGCCATGGCCTCGAGCGCCGGCAGGCCGAAGCCCTCCTCGAGCGACGGCAGGACGACGAGCGCCGCGCCGCCGTAGACGGCCGGCAGGTCCGCGTCAGCGACGAGGCCGGCGAACGCGAGGCCGTCGCCGAGGCCGAGCGAGCCGGCCAGCGCTTCCAGCTCCGCGCGCCCGTCGCGGTCACCGCCCGCCAGCACGAGGCGGTGCGCGGCGCGGAGGTCCCCGGGCAGCCCAGCCCACGCGCGGAGCAGGCGCGGCACGTTCTTGTGCGGTTTGAAGTTGCCGACGTAGAGCGCGTAGGGCTGCCGGAGGCCGTACCGCACGAGCGTCGACGCGTCGGGCGTCGTCGGCCGAAACTCCGGGCCGAGCCCGACCGGGATCACGCGGACCTTCGCCGGCGCCACGCCGAGGCGCGCGACGATGTCCCGGCGGCTCGCCTCCGAGTCGGCGATCACCGCGGCGGCGATCCTCGCGCAGCGCCGCGCGACGCGCGTCAGCACCCGGTCGTACACGGGCCTCGGCCGGCCGGGGTAGCCGATGAAGAACAGGTCGTGGATCGTGACGATCGCCGGGCAGCGCGACACGAGCGGCGCCTTGTAGTACGGCGAGAGGAACACACCGACGCGGTCGCGCGCGAGCGCTCGCGGCAGGGCCACCTGGTCCCACCAGGGCGCCCAGCGCGCCCCGAGCGGCGTGAGCGTCACCCCCGGCAGCCGCTCGGGCAACCGGGTCGCCGCGTCGCCGTAGACGAGGCAGGACCAGCCGCCGGCGGACGCCGCGCGGAGCACCTCGCGCAGGTACCGGCCGATGCCGGTACGGACGCCGGCCTGGAGCTCGCGGCCGTCCACGCCCAGGCGCATCACGCCCGCCTCCGCGCCCGGAAGATCATCTCGCAGAACCCGACGTAGCGGAGATCGAGGACGTCGAAGCCGTGGGCGTGGAGGAGTCGTTCGAGGTCGTCGCGCGTGAGCGAGCGACGTGCTCGTGGGCGTAGGCGCCCGGCAGGACCTTGCCGTAGATCCACTCGAGGATCGGCCACAGCGGCCGCCCGTAGTCCGGCGTGCCCACGACGAGCGTGCTGCCGGGCCGGAGCACGCGCGCCGCCTCGGCGAGGTGGTCGGCGGGGTTGGTCACGTGCTCGAGCACCTCGGAGTGGACGAGCGCCGCGACGCTCGCGCCGGCGAGCGGCAGCCGGTCGCCGCTCGCGCAGAGCAGCCGCGGGTGGCGGTCGCGGAGCCAGCGGAGCTTCGACGCGGGGACGTCCACCCCCCACGCGTCGGGCAGGTCCACGATGATCCGGCTCGAGCCGCATCCGACGTCGATGGTGGCGCCGGGGGTCGCGCCGGGGCCCGGGGCGCGGGCGGCGAGGTAGCCGAGTACGATCCGATGCCGCGTCCGCTGCCAGTAGCGCTGGAGCCAGATCGGGCTCGCGAACGCGCGCCAGTCGTAGTCCGCGGCCAGCACGGAGTTCCGGAGCCGCCGCATCCGCACGAACGTCCGGGCGAACCCCCAGCCCAGGCGCAGCAGGCGCGCGTGCGACCGGCCGCTGCCGCGCGCCGCGTAGTGGAAGGGCACCTCTTCGATCCGCCAGCCCGCGGCGTGAATTCTGATGACCAGCTCCTCGAGCGCGTCGAAGTCGCGCGCCTGGAGCGCCACGCCCGCGAGCGTCGCGCGCCGGTACAGGCGGAAGCCGCTCGACAGGTCGCGGACCGGCAGCGCGCGCGCGCGTGCATAGACCCGGTTGAGGACGAGGCTCAGCAGCCGCCGGGAGCGGCTCATGTCGGCGTGCCCGCCCGGGATCCAGCGCGAGGCGATCAAGACCTCGGCCTCTTCCCGGCGCTTCCAGAACTCCCGCAGGAAGACCGGCCGGTGGGAGAGATCGGCGTCCATCGTGACGATGATCCAGGGCGCCTGCGCGGCGGCGAAGCCGGCGAGGAGCGCGCCGCCGTACCCGGGCTCCGACTGCGGAACGACGCGCGCGCCCCGGTGCCCCGCCGTCTCGACGGTGCCGTCGGTCGAGCCGCCGTCCACGACGACGATCTCGGCCGGGACGCCGAGGCCGGCGAGCTCGTCGCGGAGCTCCGGGAGGAGCCGCTCGAGGTTGCGGCGCTCGTTCAGCGCCGGGATGACGACGGTGAGCGTCGGCGCCGGCTCCGTCATCGCTCGCCCAGACGGTACACCACGACGCGGCGGCCCGCGCGGTCCTCGACGAGGCGCGCCAGCTCGAGGCCGGGCCGGCTCTCGCCGGCGACGAGGCCCAGGAGGTCGGGACGCGAGACGGGCAGGCGCTCGCTGTCCACGATCACCCAGCGCGCGCCCGCGCGCCGTCCGTCGGCCAGCGCCTGGGCGAGAGGCTTCTCGGCGAACGGAACGCCCCGCGCGCCGGCGTAGTAGGAGATGAGCGGATAACGGCCGACGAAGACGGCGCCGGGTCCCGCGGCCTCGCGGAGCCAGAGGGCCGCGCGCTTGTCGACGGCCCCGGCGTCCTCCCGGAACCAGGGACGGGCGATCCACGGAACCCAGCTCACGAGCACGAGGACCAGCAGCACGCGCGCCGCGGTCACGGGCCGGCGGCGCTCCGGAGTCTCGGGCCGCGCCCCGAAGCGAGCCACGCCGAGCGCCGCGACGATCGACAGCGCCGGAATCAGCGGCACGAAGTACCGCGCCTCGACGTTGAAGAGCAGGAGACCGGCGAGCGTCACCGGGGCCGCCGCCAGGAGCCACTCGGGCCGCGCCGGCGGGCGGCGTGGCCGCAGATGCAGGACGCCGAGCGTCAGCAGCGCGATTCCGCCGGTCTGGAGCAGCCCGGGTATCACGTAACGGTCGAAGAGGTGCAGGTTGACGGCGATCCGGCGCCCGACCTCACCGGGGCGGCCGACCATCCACGCGGTCAGGCTCGTGGGCCCGCCTCCCTCGCCCTCCTCCGTGATCGCGCGCTCGGCCAGCGCGCCCGGCCGGTCGGCGCCGACGGTCTCGGCGAAACGCAGCGTGGTCCCCATCTTCGCGCTCCAGTGCCACCGGCCCGTTTCCCGGTGAATCAGCACCGAATACGGCAGCACGACGCTCAGCGCGAGGCCGAGGACCGCCGCCGCGCTGGCGAGTCCGCGGGCGCGGAGCCACGGGACGGGCGCCACGCGCGGCATCGCCAGACACGTCACGACGGCGAGGGCGACGTACGCCGCGCCCTCCGGGCGCGTCAGCACGCCGAAGCCGCCCAGGAGGCCGACGGCGACGACGGACCGCCACGAGGGCGCCGTCACGCACCGCGCGAGCGCGGCGAGCAGCAGCGTCAGGACGAGCCCCGCGGCCGCCTCGGCGAGCACGCGCGTGCCCGCCTCCACGGCCGCGGGCATCACGGCCACGAGCACCGCCGCCGTCCAGCCGACACGCTCGTCCGTCGTCTCGCGCGCCAGACAGAGCGTCGCGAGCACCCAGAGCCCGCCCAGCACCGCCGAGACGAGACGCGCGGCCCACTCGGGGTCGGACGCGAAGGCGACGAACGGCGCCAGCAGCACGGAGTAGCCCGGCGGATGCAGCACCGTGAGGCCGAGCCAGTCGCCGGCGGCGAGGGCGCGGGCGTTCCCCAGATAGACGATGCCGTCGACCTCGATGCCCTCGCGCCGAGAGGCGACGATCACCCGCAGCGCCGTCGCCGCCGCGGCGAGCGCCAGACCGCCGAGCCACCCGGATCTACTCATCACAGGCTCGTCTCGCCTTCGGCTGCGCCTCGCACAGCCACTCTCATCGGCTCGTCTCGCCCATCGCAGCGTCGCTTCGCACGGGCGCCCTCACAGCACGACCTCGTACACGCGCGCCACCTCGGCCGCGTGCGCGGCGAGCGAGAAGCGCGCGCGCGCATCGGCGGCGGCGGCCTCGACGCGTGCGCGCGTCGCGTCGGCATCCGTGAGCGTGACCTCGAGCGCGCACGCGAGCGCAGCGGGATCCTCGGGCGGCACGAGCAACCCGGTCCGACCGTCCGTCACGACCTCGGGGATGCCGCCGACGCGCGCGGCGACGACCGGGACCTCGCTCGCCATCGCCTCGACCAGGACACGGCCGAACGCTTCCTGCCGCGACGGGACCGCGAGGGCGGCGCAGACGCGCAGCACGGCCGCGAGGTCGTCCCGCCGCCCGACGAATGCCGCGCTCAGGCCGGCGCGCCGGGCGCGGGAGGCGAGCTCCCCGGCGAGCGGACCCTCGCCGACGAAGAGGAAGGCCACGTCGGGCCGCCGCGCGCGCAGCACCTCGGCGGCGGCGAGGAGCACGTCGGGCCCCTTGCCGCGCTCCAGCCGGCCGACGTAGCCAACGACGGGGCCGGCCGGCGGGAGCCCGAGCGCCCGGCGCAGGGCGGGATCCGCCGCGCCCGTCGCGAAGCGCTCGAGATCCGCGCCGTTCAGGACGACGTGCACCTTGTCACGCGCCCTCGCGTAGCGCGCGAACCGCCGCGCCGTCGCGCAGGAGTTGGCGATGATCCCCGAGACGAGACGCACGAGGAGGGGATCGAGCCACGGGTCCGGATCCACGATCCGCGCATGCCAGACGAGCGGGACACGCCGGCGCACGGCGAGCCCCGCGTAGAGCGCGCCGCGGCTGCCGTGGGCGTGCACGAGCGCGATCCGCGACTCGGCGACGAGCGCGCCGAGGCGCCGGAGCGCGCCCAGCGCGGCGGGCGCGGCCCAGGGC
>JBOHQB010000388.1:0-2571 GCA_050731995.1 Candidatus Rokuibacteriota bacterium | reverse complement strand
CGGCCAGTGCGACTCGATCGAGGGCGTCACCCACTCCATCTGCACCATGGAGTACGAGGACCACCGCCCGCTCTACGACTGGTTCTGCGATCAGCTCGGCATCTACCACCCGCAGCAGATCGAATTCGCCCGGCTCAACGTGAGTCATACGGTGCTGTCCAAGCGCAAGCTCCTGGAGCTCGTGGGGGGCGGCTACGTGACCGGCTGGGACGACCCGCGCATGCCGACCATCGCGGGGCTCCGGCGCCGCGGCTACACGCCGGAGGCCGTGCGCGACTTCTGCGAGCGCATCGGGGTGGCGAAGAAGGAGGCGCTCGTGGACGTGGCGCTCCTCGAGCACTGCCTGCGCGAGGATCTCAACAAGCGCGCCCTCCGCCGGCTAGCCGTGCTGAAACCGCTGAAGCTCGTGCTCGAGAACTACCCCGAGGGCCAGGTGGAAGAGGTCGAGGCGGTCAACAACCCCGAGGACCCGGCCGCCGGCACCCGCAAGGTGCCCTTCAGCCGCATCCTCTATATAGACCAGGACGACTTCCGGGACCCCCCGCCCCCCAAGTATTTCCGGTTATCCCCCGGCACCGAGGTGCGCCTGCGCTACGCCTACATCGTCAAGTGCACCGGCGTGACGCGGGACGCCTCCGGCGCCGTGACCGAGGTGCGGTGTACGTACGATCCGGACTCACGCGGCGGCGACTCCCGCGGGCGCAAGGTGAAGGGCACGATCCACTGGGTGTCGGCGGCGCACGCCGTGGACGCCGAGGTACGCCTGTACGACACGCTCTTCAACACGCCGAAGCCCGACGACGCAGAGGACTTCAAGAGCGTGCTGAACCCCGGCTCGCTGGAAGTGCTGCGCGGCTGCAAGCTGGAGCCGTCGCTGGGCGCGGTGGCTGATTCGGGCGCCCACTTCCAGTTCGAGCGCACCGGCTACTTCTGCGTGGACGCGCGCGACTCGGCGCCGGCGCGCCTTGTCTTCAACCGCGCGGTAGGGCTACGCGATACGTGGGCGAAGATCGAGAAGGCGGAGACGCGGTGATGGCGGCGCGCGAGTACGTGGCCGCGTAGCCGGAGCGGCACGCCCTGGGCGAGACACGCGTCGATCTGCTCCACCTTCTCGAGGATCTGCGCGACGCCTACCCGGGTGCTACCGAGGAGACGATCCTCACCGAGATCGTCGCCAACGCTCTCGACTCGGGCGCCGCGGCGATCACCATCACCACCGACGCGACGGTGCCCGCCCTCACCATCGTCGACAACGGGGCCGGCATGCGCCGACGCGAGCTGGCCCGCTACCACGACATCGCAGCGAGCGCGAAGGTCCGCGGCGCCGGCATCGGGTTCGCGGGCGTCGGCATCAAGGTCGCTCTGCTGGTCTGCGCCGAGGTGGTCACGGAGACGCGGCGGGGCAATCACCACGTCGCCTCGGCTTGGCGGCTGGCGTCGCGCCAGAAGGCGCCGTGGCGGTGGGTTCCGCCACCAGGTCTCGTCACCGGCCACGGAACGGCGGTTCGCCTCGTCCCGACCAACGCGCTCTCGCCCTTGCTCGACCCAGGATTCATCGAGGGCGCGCTCCGGCGCAACTTCCAGCCACTCCTCGACCCGGCCCTGGCGGACATCCTGAGCGCGCACTATCCGCGCGGCGTCGCCTTCGGCCTCAACGGGCGCCCGCTCGAGCGGCAAGGCTGGCGCGCGCCCGAGAGCGCGCCCGTCGCCATCCGCGTGGCGCGCAGGCGCAAGCCCGCCGGTGCCGGCTACCTCGTGCGCGAGACGACGCCGCTGCCCGAGGATCTCCGCGGCGTCGCCGTCAGCACGTTCGGCAAGGTCATCAAGCGCGGCTGGGACTGGCTCGCTCTCGCCCCGGCGGCGCCCGAGCGAATCGGCGGCCTGATCGAGGTGCCGGCGCTCGCCGAGTGCCTCACGCTGAACAAGGCCGACTTCATCCGCGCCGGCGCGCGCGGGGCGACCTACCTCGCGTATCGCAAGGCGCTCCAGGAGGCGGTGTCTCGTCAGCTCGCGGTGTGGGGCGACGCCGGCGAGCCCGCTGAGCGCGCGCGTCGCCGTGCCGCCAGGCCTGTGGAGCGCGATTTGGAAGCCGTGCTCGCGGATCTGGCCGGCGAGTTCCCGCTCCTCGCGACGCTCGTCGAGCAGCGCGCGGGCGGCCAGCGCCGCCTCCCGAGCGCCGGCGCCGGACCGGTTGCCGGGTCTCCCGCCGCGCTGCTCTCCGTGCACGAGCCGATCGCGGCACCGCAGGCGTCGCCGGCGGGAAGCAAGGCGGGTGGCGCGGCGCCCTCTACGGCAGAGGCAGCAGCGCCAGCAGCGGGGGACGTCGAGCCGTCGCCGACAGCCGTCCAGAAGCCGCCGACCGAGGGCCACGTGGTCGCGGGCCCCCGCGCGCGCCGGCCCACGCGCTACGGGCTCGGCATCCAGTTCGACACGCGCCCCGACGATCCCGAGATCGGTCGCCTCGTCGAGTCCACCGTGTGGGTCAACGAGGCCCACCCCGCGTATCGCCGCGCGGTCGCCTCACGCTCGGAGGGCTACCACATCGCCCTCGCCGTGGCGCTGGCGCTGGCG
>JBOHQB010000387.1:0-14133 GCA_050731995.1 Candidatus Rokuibacteriota bacterium | reverse complement strand
CCCCCCCATCGTTCATGGACGAAAAGCGACGCGCGTTGGTCTGGTCTGGTGGGGGGGCTTGGGGTCGGGGGAGTCCGAGGGGGGCGTAGCCCCCTTCGCTTGACGGGAGCGGCAGGCGCTCCCCCCCATCGTTCATGAAACCGCGCGAGCTCGTGATCACGATCGACGGTCCGGCCGGAGCGGGGAAGACGACCGTGGCGCAGCGGCTCGCCGAGCATCTCGGCTACGAGCTGGTGCGCACCGGAGACATGTACCGGGCCGCGGCGTACAGCATCGTGCGCGGAGGCGTTCCGGCCGACGATGCCGAGGCGCTGCGCCGGCATCTCGCGCCGCGGCGGATCGAGCTGACCGACGGGCGCGTGCTCCTCGACGGGGAGGACGTCACGGCCGCGATCCGGGCCCCGGCGATCGACAAGGCGACGTCCGACCTCTCGCGCCTGGCCGTCGTGCGCGACAAGGTCATGCCGCTGCAGCGCGCCCGCGCCGCCACAGGGGGCGTCATCCTCGAGGGACGCGACACGGGCACGGTCGTGTGCCCCGACGCCGAGGTGAAGTTCTTTCTGACCGCGTCGCTCGACTCGCGCGCCTGGCGACGCCACGCCGACCTCGTCGCCCAGGGGCGCCCCGCGGACCTCGCGGTCGTCCGCGCGGACGTGGAGACGCGCGACGCGCAGGACTCCACGCGCGCGCTGGCGCCGCTCGTGAAGGCCCCGGACGCGGTCGAAGTGGACACGACGGACGCGGGCATCGCGGAGGTTGTCGAGCGGCTCGTCGCGGAGGTGGAGCGACGCCGGCGGGGTTCCGCGCCGGGCGCCCCCGCGCCGACGTGGCGCCTGTACGCCGTCCTCAAACCGATCGTCGTGGCGATCTGTCGCGGCTACTGGCGGCTCGAGACACGGGGGCGGGAGCGTGTGCCGCCGCGCGGGCCGCTGATCCTCGTCTCGAACCACTCGAGCGTGCTCGATCCGCCCTTCATCGGCGCGGCGGCCCCGCGCCGGCTGACGTTCCTGGCGAAGGCCGAGCTGTTCCGCATCCCGCTGCTCGGCCCCCTCATCCGGGCGCTCGGCGCGCACCCGTTGCGGCGCGAGGGCTCCGATCCGTCGGCGCTCCGGACGGCGCTGCGGCTCGTCGCGGACGGTGAGGCCCTCCTGGTGTTTCCAGAGGGCACGCGCGGGCCGGAGGGCGTGCTGCGGGAGGCGAAGGCGGGCGCCGGCATGCTCGCGGTGCTCAGCGGCGCGCCCGTCGTCCCGGTGTGGATCAGCGGAACCGGACGGGCGTGGCCAAAGGGCGCCCGGCTTCCACGACCTGTTAAGGTGAGGGTGGTCTTCGGCGCGCCGCTCCGGTTCGAGCGGCCGCAGGCCGGCAGTCGCAAGGAGCAGTACGAGGCCGCGAGTCGCGCCATGATGGCCGCGATCGCGCGCCTGAGGGACGAGGCAGTCGCAGTCGGTGGGGCGGGGCCGGTCGAGCCACGGCGCTCGCTCCAAATCCATTGACGGGAGGACGTGGCCGCATGGCGAAGGACGACCCGCGTAACATCCTCGGGGCCGCGCGCGAGGAGGGCGCGGAGCCTGCCGAGGAGCGGATGGAGGACTGGTTCAAGGACACCACCACGACGAGCGAGTTCGAGGAAGGCGAGCTCGTCCGCGGCCGCGTCGTCCATCTAGGCACGAGCGAGGTGCTGGTGGACGTCGGCTACAAGAGCGAGGGCGCGATCCCGATCGACGAGTTCCGGGGCAACCTCCCGAAGGTCGGTGACGAGATCGAGGTGTATCTCGAAGCCAAGGAGGACTCCGAGGGGCTGATCGTCCTCAGCAAGGACAAGGCCGACAAGATCAAGGTCTGGGACGTGGTCACCCAGGCCTACGAGCGCGGCGCGCCCGTCGAGGGGCGCGTGATCGAGGTCGTCAAGGGCGGGCTCTCGGTGGACGTCGGGGTCAAGGCGTTCCTGCCCGGCTCGCAGGTGGACCTGCGCCCGGTCAAGAACCTCACGGGGATGGTCGGCCAGCAGATCCGCGCGAAGGTCATCAAGCTGAACCGCCGGCGCGGTAACGTCGTGCTCTCGCGCCGCACGCTTCTCGAGGAGGAGCGGGAGGAGAAGAAGAAGCACACGCTCGAGGTCCTGGCCGAGGGCATGGCGCTTACCGGGACGGTGAAGAACATCACCGACTACGGCGCGTTCATCGACCTCGGGGGCATCGACGGGTTGCTGCACGTCACCGACATGTCGTGGGGGCGCGTCGGCCACCCGTCGGAGATCTTCCAGGTCGGCGACCAGGTGGAGGTGGTCGTGCTGCACTTCGATCGCGAGAGCGGGCGCGTGTCGCTCGGCTACAAGCAGAAGTCGTCCGATCCCTGGGAGCGCGTCGAGCAGACGTACCCGCCCGGCGCCAAGGTGCAGGGCCGCGTCGTGAGCCTCACCAACTACGGCGCGTTCATCGAGCTCGAGCCCGGTGTCGAGGGGCTGGTCCACGTGTCGGAGATGTCGTGGACGCGACGGGTGCGCCATCCGTCGAAGCTCGTCAACGTCGGCGACGAGGTGGAAGTGCTCGTACTCGACGTGAACCGCTCGGCCAAGCGCATCTCGCTCGGCATGAAGCAGGTCGAGCCGGACCCCTGGGAGACGATCGAGGAGCGCTTCGCGATCGGGCAGCGGCTCACCGGCCAGGTGCGGAATCTCACCGACTTCGGCGCCTTCGTCGAGCTCGAGCCGGGCGTGGACGGTCTGCTGCACATCTCGGACATGTCCTGGACGCGCAGCGTGGCCCACCCGTCGGAGATTCTGAAGAAGGGCCAGGAGATCGAGACGCAGATCCTGAACATCGACAAGGAGAACAAGCGCATCTCGCTCGGGATCAAGCAGATCCAGCCTGACCCGTGGACCACGGTCGCGGAGCGCTATCCGATGGGCGTGCGCGTCACGGGCAAGGTGGTCCGGATCACGGACTTCGGCGCCTTCGTCGAGCTCGAGCCGGGCGTGGACGGTCTGCTGCACGTGTCGCAGATGTCGGCCCGGCCGATCGGCCGGGCCGACGAGCTCGGGACGGTCGGCGACGAGCTGACGCTGCTCGTGATCCGCGTGGACTCCAACGAGCGGCGCATCGGACTGTCGCTCAAGGAGCTGGCGCACGCGATTCCGCCGCCGGAGACCGACGAGAGCCGCGGCCGCCGCGGCAAGCACCGCCGCGATCGGGGCGACTTCGAGGAGGAAGAGGAGTAGCGGATGAGGCAGGGCCTCCGCCTCGCGGGGACGACCGCGCTGATCTGGGCCGTGGTGGCGGCGCTGTTCCTGATGTCGGTCGCGGGCATCGCGCGTCGCGCGGAAGGGGCCTTCTTCGGCCCCAAGGTGGCGCTGCTCGAGCTGGAAGGGATCATCGTGGACGCCGACGAGCTCGTTCGCGAGCTGAAGGCGCACCGCGACAATCCGCTCGTGCGTGCCGTCGTGATCCGCATCAACAGCCCCGGCGGCATCGTCGGCCCCACGCAGGAGCTGCACCAGGCGATCGTCAAGATGCGCCAGGCGGGCAAGCCGGTCGTGGCCTCGCTGGCCGGCGTCGCCGCCTCGGGCGGCTACTACGTCGCCGTCGCCGCGGATCAGATCTACGCCAATCCCGGTACGCTCACGGGCTCGATCGGCGTGATCATGCAGACCGCGAACCTCGAGCAGCTCATGAAGAAGGTCGGCGTGGACTTCGTCGTCGTGAAGTCCGGCGACTACAAGGACATCGGGAGCTTCGCCCGCCCGATGACCGCCGAAGAGCGGCGCGTGCTGCAGGCGCTGCTCGACGACGTCCACGGCCAGTTCATCGGCGCGGTGGCCGAGGGGCGCAGGCTCGACCGCGCGCGCGTCGCCCAGTTCGCTGACGGGCGCATCTTCTCGGGCGCGCAGGCGAAGGCGCTGGGGATGGTGGATGCGCTCGGCGGGCTCGAAGAGGCCGTCGCGGCGGCGGGGAAGCTCGCGGGGCTGCCGGGTCCTCCGTCGGTCCTGCCGCCCCGGCGGAAGATCTCGATCACGGATATCCTCCGCAACCAGTTAGGTGGCGCGGCGGGAAGCGTCATCCGCCCGGGCCTGCCGATGTTCAAGACACCCCTCTATCTGATGGACTGAGCCGCCTACCCAACCGCGGCACTCACTTCCGGCCCGTCTCACTCGACGATATTTAACCTCTTGGATTCACAGATGTTTCTTGCGAGCCCGGATGGGTTAGACGTTTCGGTGGCGCACGGCAAGTTACCGTCACAGTTCGGTTTTCGGTCGCCGCGCCGGCTGGTGCCGATGAGGCGCCGGGCGATGGAGCCTAACTACCTGTTCCCGTTGACATTATCGCGCTACGCATGCTAGCGTCCCCCCTGAGGTGCGATGCCTATGACCAAAGCGGATCTGATCGACGAGGTCGCCAAGCTCGCCAACCTCACCAAAAAAGAAACCGAAACGATCGTCAACACGATCTTCGACAACATCACGGACGCCCTCACCAGGGGCGACAAGGTCGAGCTCCGGGGCTTCGGCTCCTTCCGGATCCGCCGTCGCAACTCGCGCAAGGGACGCAACCCCAAGACCGGCAGCGCCGTGGACGTCCCGCAGAAGCGCGTTCCCTTCTTCAAGGTCGGCAAGCGCCTCCGAGAGCTCGTCAACGCGTGAGGGCTCGCTCGACCGCGTGAAGCGCCTCTGGGCGCCGTGGCGAATGGCCTACGTGGGCGCCTCCAGCCGGGCACCGGGGTGTGTCTTCTGCAACGCGCGCGCGTCCGCCGACGACCGCGCCCACCTCGTGCTCCACCGCGGCGCGCACGCGTTCCTGATCCTCAACGCCTACCCGTATGCCCCCGGACATCTCATGGTGGCGCTCAACCGGCACGTGGGCGTGATCGGCGAGGTGCCGGCCGACGAGCTGGCCGAGGCGATGGGCCTCGTGCAGCGCGGGACGGACGCGCTCGCGGCCGAGTACCGCGCGGAGGGCTTCAACGTGGGCATGAACGTCGGCCGCGTCGCCGGCGCGGGCATCGAGGACCATCTGCACGTGCACGTCGTGCCGCGCTGGGGCGGCGACACGAATTTCGTCACCGTGCTCGACGCCGTTCGGGTCGTGCCCGAAGACCTCGGGGTTACGTGGGACCGCCTGCGGAAGCACCTGGCGTGACCGACGCGGCCCTCACGCCGATGATGCAGCAGTACCGCGAGCTCAAGCGCCGCTATCCGGACCATCTGCTCCTCTTCCGGCTCGGTGATTTCTACGAGATGTTCTTCGAGGACGCCGAGCTCGGCGCGCGCCTCCTCGGCATCACGCTCACCGCGCGCCAGGACGCGCCGATGGCCGGCATCCCGCACCACGCCGGGGAGGGGTACATCGCGCGGCTCGTCCAGGCGGGCCAGAAGGTGGCGCTCTGCGAGCAGCTGGAGGGCGGAGGAGGAGGCAAGAAGCTGCTGCGGCGCGACGTCGTGCGCGTCGTCACGCCCGGCACCCTGACCGACACCGCCTACCTGTCGAGCGGCGCCAACAACTTTCTCCTGACGGTCGCGCCGGCCGGCACCCTCACCGGTGTCGCGCTCGTGGACGTGTCGACCGGCGAATTCTGGATCGGGGAGGGCGCGGGCGACGGCGGTGCCGTCCTGGGCGCGGCGCTGCTCCGGCGCCCGAGCGAGATCCTCGTGCCCGAGACGCTTCGCGCCGAGAGCGCCCGCCTGGCGCGCCTGCAATCGACGGGCGCGGCGCTGACCTTCGCCGATGCAGGCGCCTTCGCCGGCCGGCGCGCCGCCGCGGAGCTCGCCGCCCACTTCGGCGTGCCGACGCTGGACGCCTTCGGCGTCGGGGATCTCACGGCGGGTACCTTGGCGGGGGCCGCCGCGCTCGCGTACCTCCGCGCCACGCAGGGCGAGGCGCTGGGCCACCTGACGCGTCTCGGGCGCCTGACGTCCGCCGACACGCTGACGCTCGACGAGACCGCGGTGGCGACGCTGGAGCTCGTCTCCGCGAGCGACGGCGGCGGCCGCAACTCGCTCTTCGGGGTGCTCGACGCGACGCTCACCCCGATGGGCGCGCGTCTGCTGCGGCGCTGGCTCCTGGCGCCGCTGCTCGACCTGGCGGCCATCGCGGCCCGACAGGACGCGCTCGCGGAGCTGGTCGAGGCGCCCGAGACGCGCGCCGCCCTGCGCGCCTTGCTCCGGGCGATCGGCGACCTCGAGCGGCTCGCGTCCCGCGCGACGCTCGGCCAGGCGCACGCGCGTGACCTCGTCGGCCTGCGCGCCTGCCTCGGGGCGCTCGCCCCCCTGCGCTCGGCGACGGCGCCGCTGCGCGCCGCGCTCGCGGTCGAGTCGCGCGCCACGCTCGCCGATCTCGGCGATCTGCTGACCCTCCTGACCGAGGCCCTCGTGGACGATCCGCCGATCACCCTCACCGAGGGCGGGCTCATTCGTGAAGGCTGGAGCGAGCCGCTCCGCGCCCTCGTGACGGACGCGGCCGACGCGCGCCGCTGGATCGCGGGGCTCGAGGAGCGCGAGCGGGCGCGGACGGGGATCCCGTCGCTGCGCGTGCGCTTCAACCGCGTCTTCGGCTACGGCATCGAGGTCACGCACGCGCATACGGCACGCGTGCCCGACGAGTACGTGCGGCGCCAGACGCTCGCCGGCGCCGAGCGTTACGTGACCCCGGAGCTGAAGGAGTACGAGGCGAAGGTGCTCGGCGCCGAGGAGCGGCGGCGGCGGCTCGAGCACGAGCTGTTCGAGACCGTCCGCGACCGGGTCGCCGCGCGGGTGGGCGATCTGCTCGCGACGGCGCGGGCGGTGGCCTTCCTCGATGTGGCCGCCGCGCTGGCGGAGGTCGCGCACCTGCGCGGCCACACGCGCCCCGTCGTGGACGACGGGGACGTGCTCGAGATCGTCGAGGGGCGTCATCCGGTGCTCGAGGCGCGCCTCGACCAGGCGGTCACGCCGAACGATCTCGCCCTCGACCGTGAGGCGCGGATCGTGATCCTGACGGGGCCCAACATGGCGGGCAAGTCAGTGTACCTGCGCCAGGCGGCGCACCTCGTGATCCTCGCCCAGATGGGCGCGTTCGTCCCGGCGCGCTCGGCGCGCATCGGGGTCGTGGACCGGGTCTTCACGCGCGTCGGCGCCCAGGACAACCTGGCCCGTGGCCAGTCCACCTTCCTCGTGGAGATGGTGGAGACCGCGTCGATCCTCCACAACGTGACGGCGCGCAGCCTCGTGCTCCTCGACGAGGTGGGCCGGGGCACCTCGACCTTCGACGGTCTCGCGATCGCGTGGGCGGTCGTCGAGGAGCTGCACGACCGCGCGCCCGGCGCCAAGGTGCTCTTCGCGACGCACTTCCACGAGCTGACCCAGCTCGCCGGGCGCCTCGGGGGCGTCCGCAACTTCCACGTCGCGGTACGGGAGTGGAACGACGAGATCGTGTTCCTGCACAAGGTCCGGCCCGGGTCCACCGACCGCTCCTACGGCATCCAGGTCGCGCGCCTCGCGGGGCTGCCGCTCTCGGTCGTCGCGCGCGCCAAGACGCTGCTGGCGCAGCTCGAGGAGCAGGGGCAGGCGCGGGCCGACGCGCGCGACGCCGCGCAGCTCGGCCTGTTCACCGCGGCCGGCCCCGATCCGTTCGCGGCCGAGCTCCGGCCGCTCGACCTCGCGCACCTGACACCGATGGAAGCCCTTAACCTGCTCGAGAAATGGCAGCGGCACCTCCGCGCGTGATCCGACGGCTGCCCGACCACCTGGTCAACAAGATTGCCGCCGGCGAGGTCGTCGAGCGGCCCGCCTCGGTCGTGAAGGAGCTTGCGGAGAACGCGCTCGACGCCGGTGCCCGCCTCGTCACCGTGGACCTCCGCGACGGCGGCGCCGCGCTCGTGCGGGTCGCCGACGACGGCCAGGGTATCGCCGCTGCCGAGCTGCCGCTGGCGCTCGAGCGCCACGCGACCTCGAAGCTCTCCGCGGACGCCGACCTAGAGGCGATCGCCACGCTCGGCTTCCGGGGCGAGGCCCTCGCCGCCATCTGCGCGGTCTCGCGCTTCAGCGTGACGAGCCGCGCCGCCGGCGCCGCCGAGGGGCTGTGCCTGTCCGGGGAGGGGGGCGCCGTCGCCCGGCGCGCGGCCGCCGACGCCGAGGTCGGCACGACCGTGGAGGTGCGGGACCTCTTCTTCAACACGCCGGCGCGGCTGAAGTTTCTCAAGTCGGCCTCGGCGGAGCTGGGGGCGGCGCTGCGCGCGCTCACGCATCTGGCGCTCGCCACGCCTGGCGCCCAGTTCCGCGTGAGCCACAACGCGCGGCCGGCCCTGACTGCGCCCGCGGCCGCGGACCTGCGCGAGCGCATCGGGGCCTTGTGGGGATGGAACATCGTGCAGCGGCTCCTGGCCGTCGGCCTTCGCCAGCACGGCGTCGCGGTGAGTGGCTGGGCGAGTCCGCCCGAGCTCCATCGCGGGGGCCGCGACGATCTCGTCGTGATCGTGAACGGCCGCCCCGTGCGCGATCCCGCGCTGCTGCAGGCCATGCTCGCGGCCTACCGGCCGCTCCTCGCGCGCGACCGCTTCCCGCTCGTCGTCCTGCACGTCGAGCTGCCGCCGGCCGACGTCGACGTGAACGTGCACCCGACAAAGGCCCTGGTCCGGTTCCGTCACGCCCGGCTCGTGCAGGAGCTGATCGTCGCGGCGCTCCACGAGACGCTCCGCCGCCCGGCGGTCATGACGTCCTTGGCGGCGTCGGCCGCGACGGCACCGGGCGCCATGGCCGCGGACGCGGAGTATGCCGGGACCCATGCGCCGCTGGAGCAGGCCGGACTCTTCGCCGAGCCGGCGGCGCCCTACAACGCGCGGACGTTTGGGCGCGTGCTGGGCCAGGTGCAGGAGACGTTCATCCTGTCGACGACCGAGGACGAGGTCTTCTTCCTCGACCAGCACGTCGTGCACGAGCGGATCCTCTTCGAGGAGCTGCGCGCGCAGCTCACGGCGGGACCGGCGCCCTCGCAGACGCTGCTCTTCCCCGAGACGCTTCCGCTGGCCCCGGCCGCGCGCGTCCTCCTTGCGCGCTGGCGCGAGCCGCTGGAGCGCCTCGGCTTCGCCTTCGACGGATTCGGCGGCGACGCGATCGTGCTGCGCGCGGTGCCGACGCTCCTGAAGGGGGACGAGCCGGCGCGCCTCGTCGAGGCCGCCGTGGACGAGCTGGCCGGCCCGCAGTCGGGGGAGCCGGCGCTCGACCGGGCGCTCGCGTTCGTGGCGTGCCGGGGCGCGATCAAGGCGAACACGCCGCTCGCGCACGAGGAGATGGAGCGGCTCGTCGCCGACCTGGCCCTGACCGAGACCCCGTACTTCTGCCCGCACGGGCGGCCGATCGTGAGCCGCATCTCCGTGAGCGACGTCCGCCGGGAGCTCAAGCGCACGTGGTAGGCGTACACTCGACCCGATGACCACGCCGCTGCTCGTTCTCACGGGTCCGACGGGTGTGGGCAAGACCGCGGCCGCGGTCGCCCTCGGGCGGCGAGTACCGATCGAGGTCGTGAGCGCCGACTCGCGCCAGGTCTACCGCGGCATGGACGCGGCCACGGGCAAGCCGACGGCGGCCGAGCGGCGCGCCGTTCCGCACCATCTGATCGACGTCGTGAACCCGGACGACCGTTATCACGCGGCGCGCTTCCGCGCCGACGCGGAGGCCGCGATCGCCGGCGTCCGCGCGCGGGACCGTCTGCCCGTCGTCGTCGGGGGCACCGGGCTCTACGTCCGCGCGTTGCTTCGCGGTCTCGACCCGGCGCCGCCCGCGGATCCCGTCTTCCGGCGGGAGCTCGAGTCCGTCGCGGCACGCGAGGGGCGCGGCGCGCTCCACGCGCGTCTCACGACAGTGGCGCCGTCGGTCGCGAGCCGGCTGCACCCGAACGACGAGGTGCGCGTGGTGCGCGCGCTCGAGCGCGCCCGCGCGGGCGCCGACGCCGGACGGGCGTGGACCGCCCCGCCGCGGCGCGACGGCGTGATCTGGCTCGGCCTGACGCTCGACCGGACGGCGCTCGACGCGCGGCTCCGCGCCCGGGCGGCGGCGATGGTCGACGCGGGCCTGCTGGACGAGTGCCGCGCGCTCCTGGGTCGCGGGTTCGACCCCGGGTTGCCCGCGATGCTCGGCATCGGCTACCGCGAGTTCGTCGGCGTGGCGCTGGGGCGGCTCGACGCGGACGAGGCGCTGCGGCGGATGCAGCGGGACACGCTGCGCTACGCGCGGAAGCAGTGGACGTGGTTCCGGCGCGAGCCGGAGATCGACTGGCTCGACGCGGCCGCCGCGGGCGGATCTGAGGGTGTGGCGGCGGCGATCGAGCGACGGCTGCAGCGCGCGGGAGCGGTCGCGTGAGAAACGGCCAGCGCAACGGCGGCCGGATGGGGCACGCGACACGACGGGGGCCGGAGCGGGCGGTCCTCGCGGCGATCCGGCGCGCGTCGCAGCGCCGCTGGGAGGTCGAGGAGTCGCTGGAGGAGCTGGCCGGCCTCGCGGCGGCCGCCGGCGCGACGGTCGTTCACCGTCTGATCCAGGAGCGCCACGCGGCCACGCCCGCCCTCTACTTCGGCCGCGGCAAGGTGGACGAGCTCGGCGTGACGGCGAAGGAGCTCGGCGTGAATTTGGTGATCTGCGACGACCCGCTCTCGCCGGTGCAGGAGCGGAACCTGTCCGAGGCGCTCAGGCTCAAGGTGATCGACCGCACGGCCCTGATCCTCGACATCTTCGCGCAGCGCGCTCGCACGGCCGAGGGCAAGCTCCAGGTCGAGCTGGCGCAGCTCACATATCTATTACCGCGCCTCGTCGGCCAGTGGACCCACCTCGAGCGGCTGGGCGGCGGTATCGGGACGCGGGGACCCGGCGAGACGCAGCTGGAGTCCGACCGCCGCGTGATCCGCCGGCGCCTGAGGCAGATCCAGCGGGAGCTCGAATCCGTCAAGGTCCACCGCCGCCTCCACCGCGAGGGGCGCCGCCGCGCGGGCGTCCCGGTCGTGGCCCTCGTGGGCTACACGAACACCGGGAAGACCACGCTCCTCAACCGGCTCACCGGTGCCCGGCTGACCACCGCGGACCGGCTCTTCGTCACCCTCGACCCGGCGGCGCGCCTCGCCGCCCGGCCCGGGCGCCAGCCGTTCTTCCTGACCGACACGGTCGGCTTCATCCGCAAGCTGCCGCACGAGGTCGTCGCGGCGTTCCGCGCGACGCTCGAAGAGCTGCGCGAGGCCGACGTGCTGGTGCACGTCGCGGACGCCAGCCACCCGGCGCTCGACGAGCATCTCCGCGCGGTGGAAGAGCTCCTGGCCGAGCTCGGCGTCGCCGAGACGCCGACCGTACTCGCGCTCAACAAGCTGGACCGGGTCGACGACGGACCGGGCCTCGAGGCGCTCGCGACGCGGCGCGAGGGCGTGCCGGTCTCTGCGTCGACGGGCCAGGGGGTCGAGGCGCTGCTCGACGCCGTCGAGACGGCGCTGCCCTCGAGCGCCTCCGGCCCGATCACGCTCCGGATTCCGCACGGCGACGGCGCCGCGCTGGCGCTCTGCTACGCGCGCGGCCGGGTCGTCGCCAGACGCGACGAGCCGGAGGGTGTGAGGCTCGAGGTCGAGCTGCCCGCGGCGACGCTCGGCACGCTGGGCCCGTACCGGGTGGTGTAGACTTCTGGGTCACCCCATGGGACTCGCGAACCGGCTGACGATTCTCCGCATCCTCTTGATCCCGGTCTTCGTCTCGCTGCTCGTCTACCGCAAGCCGGGGCTGGCGCTCCTGGTCTTCGCGGCGGCGGCGCTGACGGATCTGCTCGACGGCTACGTGGCGCGACGCAGCGGGAGCCAGAGCCGGCTCGGCGCGTTTCTCGACCCGATTGCCGACAAGCTCCTGCTCATGGCCTCCTTCGTGACGCTCACGTATCTGAAGGCGCTGCCGTTCTGGATCGCCGCGGTCGTCATCAGCCGCGACGTGATCCTCGTCGCCGGCGCGCTCGTCATCCAGATGGTCGGCGCCCGCATCTATCCGAGGCCCACGTGGGCGGGCAAGGTGACGACGTTCCTCCAGATCCTCGTCGTCCTGGTCGGCCTCACGACACGCTACGTCCAGCTGCCGCCGCTCGTGCGCGGTTCCGTGATGTGGCTCGCCGCGGGATTCACCGTGTTCTCCGGCCTGCAGTACATCGTCCAGGGAATGCGGTTCCTGAACGCGGTGGGCACCGACGATCGCGACCGGACGCATGAACCCACGCTGTTCCGCTGAGGCGAGCCTGCCGGCTGTGCGAGCCGAAGCCGAGGGTGGAGATCGCGGCGGGCGAAGGGGCTCTGCAGCAGGCGAGGCGAGCCTGCAATCTAACACGGGCGTCGTCGTTGCCGCGGTGCGTCCGCGGAGCGTCGCCGCCGGCGCGGGGCTCTGCCGGGCCGACCGGATCGTGGCGATCAACGGCCAGCCCGTGCGCGACGCGATCGACTTCCACTTCCACGCGGCGGACGCGCGTCTCGACGTCGCCGTGGAGCGGGCGGGCGCCGGGCTCACGCTGACGCTCGAGCGCCGGCCCGGGCGCGACCTCGGCGTGTCGCTCGAGCCGCCGCGCCCCGGGGACATCGCGACGTGCGCGAACAAGTGCGTCTTCTGCTTCATTCATCAGTTGCCGCGCGGGATGCGCCGGAGCCTCTACGTCAAGGACGACGACTTCCGTCTCTCGTTCCTGCACGGCAACTACATCACGCTGACCGATCTCGCGGAGCCGGAGCTCGCGCGGATCGTGGAGCAGCGGCTGTCGCCGCTCTACGTCTCCGTGCACGCGACCGATCCCACGGTCCGCTGGGAGCTTCTCGGCCGCCCGCGCGCCTCCGCCGAGATCCTGCCCCGGCTCGAGCGGCTCGCCAAGGCAGGGATCCGGATCCACGCCCAGGTCGTGCTCGTGCCCGACCGGAACGACGGCGCGCACCTGGAGCGCACGGTGCGCGAGCTGGCGCCGCTGCATCCACAAGTTGCCACGCTCGCGGTCGTGCCCGTCGGGCTGACACGCCACCGCGAGCGTTTGCCCGCGCTCCGCACGTTGACGGCCGGGGAGGCGCGCGCGCTCGTGGATACGGTCGAAGGCTGGCAGGCGGGGTACCTCGAGACGCTCGGCAGCCGGTTCGTGTTCCTCGGCGACGAGGTCTATCTCCAGGCTGGGCGTTCCGTTCCGGCGGCCGACGCCTACGAGGGCTTTCCGGTCGCCGAAGACGGCGTCGGGCTGGTGCGGCGCTTCGAGGACGGCTTTGCCCGCGCGACACGGCGCGCGCGCGTCGCCACGCGGTGCCGCGTCACCGTCGTGACCGGGGAGCTCTACGCGCCGCGGCTGTCGGCGCTGCTCGGGAGCCTGGCCGTGCGGGGCCCGCGTCCCCGGGTCGCGGCGATCCGGAACGAGCTCTTCGGCGGCACGGTCTCGGTCGCCGGGTTGCTCACGGGGCAGGACATCCAGCGCGGCCTCGCCGCGTCCGGCGACGCCTGCGACCTCGTGCTGGTGCCCGCCGTCGCGCTGCGCGACGGCGCGGGGGTCTTCCTCGACGACATGACGGCGGACGACCTCGCCGACGCGCTCTCCACGCCCGTCCGCACCGTCGAGACCACCCCCGGGGGCCTGCTGCGCGCGCTGAGCGCGCGATGATCCGTCCCGGCATCGCGCCGGTCATCGTGATCGTGGGCCGGCCCAACGTCGGCAAGTCGACGCTCTTCAACCGGCTGGTCGGTCGGCGCCAGGCGCTCGTGCGCGACGTGCCGGGCGTTACGCGCGACCGGCTCTACGGACGCGTGAGCTTCGAGCGCTGGCAGGCGACGGTGGTGGACACGGGCGGCTTCGATCCCACGTCGCACGAGACGCTCGTGGAGGGCGTCCGCCGCCAGGTGCTGGTCGCCGTCGACGAGGCCGATCTGGTCGTGTTCGTGGTGGACGGGCGCACCGGCGCCACACCGCTCGACGCCGAGATCGCGACCATCCTCCGCAAGATCGACCGGCCCGTCGTGCTCGTCGCCAACAAGGTGGAGGCGCAGAACCAGGAGTCGGGCCTCGGCGAGCTCTGGGCGCTCGGCTTCGGCGAGCCGGTCGCTGTCTCGGCGGAGCACGGCCGCGGCGTCGGCGAGATGCTGGAGCGCCTGCGCGAGCGGGCGCCGGCGCCGGCGGGCCGGCCGGCGGC
>JBOHQB010000386.1:0-9416 GCA_050731995.1 Candidatus Rokuibacteriota bacterium | reverse complement strand
CGCGACATCCGTCCCAACGTGCGGCTCAGGCGGCTGGGCGCGGTCGGCGGCGACGGCGCCGCTGGATTCACCGGCGAGGCGTGCTTCGTGATGAACAGCGGCGCCGGCTACCTCTACGCGCTCGACGCCGACGCCGGCGCGGTGCGCGCGCTGGCCGACGAGATCGCGAAGATGGAAGGTGTGGAGGCGCTCTGGCTCCGAGACCGGTTCGCCGCGCTCGGGCTGCCCGCCGACCACCGCATGCTGCCCGACGCCGTCTTCGAGGCGAAGCCGGGTTATCAGTTCTCCGACGAGGTCGCGGGCGAGGAGGAGAACGGCGCGCCGAAGTACCGCGGCACCCACGGCCAGCGCCCGGAGGCGCCGGGCAACGCGGCGTTCTTCCTGGCGTCGGGCGCGGGGATCCGGCGGGACGCCAGGCCGGGCGGGATCCAGAGCCGCGATGTGGCGCCGACGCTTGCCGCGCTGCTCGGTCTCTCGATGCCGGACGTGGAGGGCCGCGTCCTCAGCGAGATCCTCGACGCCTGAGCGCCTCCCACAGGCGCGCGCGACTACCGGTCCAGCTCGACCACGTACTCCTTGACGCGCTTGGCGTCAGGGGCATCGGGTTTGAGCGCCAGGTACTTCTCGAACGCCTCTTTGGCCCTCGTGTTGTCCTTCTGCTGATAGTAAAGAAAGCCGAGCTGGCGGTAGGGATCGGGCAGCTTCGGATCGAGCCGGGCGGCGAGCTCGTACTCGCCGAGCGCCTTCCACGCGAGCGTGTCCTTGTCCGCGACGCCCCGCGCGCGCTGCGCCTGCAGCCGGTAGAGGTCGCCATAGTAAAGGTGGGCGATCGGGTCCTTGGGCGTGATCCTGAGCACCCGGTCGAGCTGCGCCTGGGCGAAGGCGAATCGGCCGGCGCGCAGCTCCTCGTAGGCGTTGTCGCGCACCACCGTGCGCATCCGGAGCTGGAAGTCCTCGGTGTCGCGGGTCAGCGTCTGCGTCTTGAGGACGCCCGCGTGCGTGGTCCGCAACAGCTCGTTGGCGTTGTCGATGCGCTCCTGGAGCTTCGGATGGTTGCCGAAGAAGAACGTCTCGAGGCTCCCGCCGTCCTTGGCCTCCTTCTGGAGGATCTCGAAGACGCGCGGCGCTTCGCGCACGTCGTAGCCGGCGGCCACCATCTTCTCCATGCCGCCCGCGTCGGCGTCGCGCTCGAGGTCGCGGCTGTAGCCGTTGATTGCCGCGATCGTGGCGAGCTGGAGGCCGAGCCCGAGGACCGCGTTCGCCGTCTGGCTGAGCACGGCGGCGCCGATGTAGTCGCCAGATTGGGCGCGCGAGCCCGCGGCGACGGCGATGCCGATCGAGGCGGCGATGCCGAGGACCGTATAGAGGATCTGCTTGTTCTGGATGTCGCGCTGGAAGCTGAGCGCGTGGCGGTTGATCGTGTGGGTCATCTCGTGCCCGAGCACCGCGGAGAGCTGGGCCTCATTCTCGACCCGCGCGAGGAGCCCCGTGTGGACGTAGATCCGGCCGTTCGGCATCGCGAACGCGTTCAGCGTCGGATCGCGGAGCACCGCGAACCTGAAGCCGACGCCGCCCGACTGGCGCACGGTCTCGGGGGTGAGGCGGTCCCCGATCCTGCCGAGATACTCCTCGAGCATCGGGTCGTCGTACGCCTTGACGCGCTTGAGGAGGGTTTCCTCTTCCTTCTCCGCCTTGGCCCAGAGCGCGCGCTCGTCGGCCTCCGGGCGGAAGGGCTGGCCGCCGGCGCCCATCGGCGGCACGGATCGGCTCGCGCAAGCCGGCACGAGCATGGCGACGATCACGAGCCACGCGATCGCGCTCCGCACGCGCCCGCGCCCGCCCATCAGTTCAGCGCCGCCAGCTTCTCGCGCACGCTCCGGAGCTGGTGGCGGACCGCCGACGCGTCGTGGGCGTCCGGATGGTGCGTGACATAGCGTTCCCACTCGGCGGCGCCCTGGTGGAGATGCCCGAGGCGCACGAGCACCGTGCCGCGGTCGCGTTGGTGGACGGGCGAGTCCGGCTCGACGACGAGCAGACGGTCCACGACCGCCAGCGCCCGCGACCAGTCCTCGCGCTTCGCGTAGCTCGACTTCAGATTGCGGAGTATGCGCGTGACGATCTGCCGCTTCGTGCAGGGCGTCCAGTGCTCGTCCTCGAGCGTCACTGGTCGTCCCACCGCGCGCGCCGCGACCTCGGCGGCGGCGACGGCCGTCAGCTCCGCGCCGCTGTTGAACGGATCCAGGAGCACGCGACGGTCACCCACTCGCGCGCCGACGATGAAGTGCCCCGGCAGGCCCAGCCCGTCGAGCGCCAAGCCGACGCGGCGGCCGACCTCGATCAGGAGCACGCTCAGCGTGATCGGAATCCCGAGCCGCGTGCTGAGCACATCGTTCAGGCACGAATTGCGCGGGTCGTAGTAGTCGGCCACGTTGCCCCGAAAGCCCTCAACCGCAAAGAGGAAATCGCGCACGCGCGTCAGACGCCCCGCGGCCCCGCGCACCGCCGCGGCGCCCGACCGCGCGGCGAGCTCGTCGAGCGCCCCGAGCCAGCGCGGCTCGTCGAGGTCCACGTGCTCGATTCGCGCGACCGCCAGCGCCGCGCGCCCGAGATCCATCGCCGTGTCCGGGGTCGTGAGGATCTCGCGGAACGCGGCGAGCGGCCCGTCCATCCGTCAGCAGCCCGGCGCGTGATGGATGCCGGCCGTCGCGAGCGCCTTCCGCTGGAGCTCGTCGGCCAGCTCGAGCGTGCGCCGCGCCGCCGCCGCGGCCGCCGCCTGCGCCTCGGGCGTCGTCGCGAGCCGGAGCAGGAGCGTGCGACCGAGCTCGTGGTGGTGACGCTCGTCGGGCTCGATCACGTCGCGGTAGAGCGCGGCGGTCTCGCGGTCGCCGGCGCGCTCGCAGAATTCGATGAACTGCCGGTTCTTGACGACCGCGATCGCCTCGCGCGTGAACTGCCCGGCGGCGACGCGCTCGACGGTCGTCTTGAGCGTGTCGAGGTACTGGAAGAGCGGGCCGTACCCCTGGGCCAGGGGGTCGAAGCCGTCGGGGTCGAAGCCCACCTGACGCAGGCGGTCGCCGATCATCCGATAATGCTTCGCCTCGTCGCCCACCTGGCGCGCCAGCGCGAGCTTCACCATCACGTCGTCCGTCGTGACCAGCCAGCGCGCGGCGATCTCGGTCGCCTCGATCTCGTTCCGCAGCGCCACCTTGAGGAGGTTCGGCACGTTGAGCGCGCCCTGGACCTCGGGCGTCAGGGTCGCGTCCGGCGCGAGACCGGCGAGCCGTGTCTGGTTCTCCCCGTCGAGCGCGCGGACGAACTCTTCCGCGGTCACGCGGCCATGCCTCGCTGCATCAGCGCCGGAAGCTCTTGCGTGAGCGTCTCCTTGGTCACGACCCGGTCGCAGCGGCCGTGCCACGGCTGCGTCTCGCGCGCGAGCACATGGGTGGTGAACCCCAGCACCGGCGGGCGCGCGGGGGCCGAGTCGAGGGCCTCGAAGACCCGCGCGTAGTCGAAATTCGAGGTGAGGTCGAGCAGGATGAAGCGCGCGCCCGCCGGCAGCGCGGCGGACAGCTCGTCGAGCGAGCGCGCGAAGACGAGCGGCGTGCCGGCCAGGCGCGCAGTCTCCCGGATGCGGGCCACGAAGAAGAGGTCTCGCACGACGGCGAGCACGGGCGCGCCGGCGTCGGCCTCTTCAGTCATTCCGTTCCCCGTCAGTCATCCTGTTCATGGACGTCGAGCCAGTACTTGTTCCACTCGGCGATGAACGTGAGGGTCGACAGATCGCGCATGCGGTCGACGTAGACGATCCCGTGGAGATGGTCCGTCTCGTGCTGCACCACGCGTGCGAAGAAGTCCTTCACGACGATGTCCACCGCGCTGCCCTCACGGTCGAGGCACTCCAGGCGCGCGCTGGTGTAGCGCGGGACCCGTCCGCGCATGTCCGGTACCGACAGGCACCCCTCCCAGTCCTCCTCCATCTCCTCGGTGAGCGGCGTCACCACCGGGTTGATCAGGACCGTGAGCGGGATCTCCGGAGAGTCGGGATAGCGCGCGTTCGCGTGGACCTCGAGGACGGCGATCTGCACGGGCGTGTGGACCTGATTGGCGGCGAGCCCGGCGCCGTTATACTCGCGCATGGTCTCCACCAAGTCGTCGATGAAGCGCTGGACGCCTGCGTCACGGACCATCTCCGGGTCCAGCGGCACCGCCGTGTGACGCAGCACCGGATGGCCGAGCCGCGCAACTTTCAGGATCGCCACGATAGTGGAAATTGTAGCACGCGGGTCACGCCGCCCGCGCCCAACGCACGGACGCTACTCCTTGCTCCGCCGGAGGATGCGCTCGAGCGCCCAGCGGGCGGCGTCGCTCACCGACGGGTCGGCGTCCTCGAGCGCGCGCCGGAGCGCGGGAACCGCCGCGGCGTCGCCCCGGTTGCCGAGGACGAGCGCCGCGTTGCGCGCGAGCCCGGCGCGCCTGGTGCGTGAGATCGCGGTGTCGCCGAAGCGGGCGCGGAACCCCGCGTCGTCCAGCCCGACGACATCCGCCGGCCTCGGGGGCATCGCGCCGGGAGCCAGTGCCGGCTCCCCCGCCGGCGGTGCGGCGCGATTCCACGGGCACACCTCCTGGCACACGTCGCAGCCGAAGAGCCACTCGCCGATCCCCGGCCGCAGCTCCGGATCGATCGGACCTCGGTGCTCGATCGTGAGATAGGCGATGCAGCGGCGCGCGTCGAGCGCATAGGGCGCGGGAAACGCCGCCGTGGGGCACGCGTCCAGGCACGCGCGGCACGTGCCGCAGCGGTCCGGCGCGCGCGCGTCGGGCTCGAGCTCCGCGGTCGTGAGCACGATCCCGATGAAGAAGTACGAGCCGAGCGTCGGGTGCAGGAGATTCGTGTTCTTGCCGATCCAGCCGAGCCCCGCGGCGGCCGCGAGGTCCCGCTCGAGAACCGCGCTCGTGTCCACGGCCGCGCGACTCCGCACCCCGGCGCCACCCGCCGCGTCCAGGAGCTCGACGAGCCGCCGGAGCTTCGGCCGCATCACGTCGTGGTAGTCGCGCCCGCGCGCGTAGCGCGCGACGCCGGCCCACGCGGGATCGTCGGGCGGGCGGTAGTTCAGCGCGACCGCGATCACCGAGCGGCATCCGGGCAGGAGCCGCCCGGGATCGAGGCGTTCGGCACGCGTCCGGGCGAGGTAGTCCATCGTGCCCGCGTGGCCCGCGTCGAGCCAGCGCTCGAACGCCGCCCCGTGCTCCGGCGGCGCCGCGTGCCCGATCGCGACGCGGTCGAAGCCGAGCTCGAGCGCCCGCGCCCTGACCCCTGCCGTGAGCGCGAGCCCGCGGAGCGTCACCGCCGCCGCGCCTTGACGTGGAGATGGCTTCGCGTCAATGTCCGGCCGCCCTCCTCGAGGAACTTGATGTAGTGGAACCAGCGCCCGTCGGCCTTCCACTTTTCCTCGAGGGCGACCGCCGCGGCGAGCCCCTCCTCGACGGAGCCGAACCCTCGCACCTCGTGCTCGACCGACAGATGCTCGACGGCGAAGCCCGCCGCCTCCAGCACCGTTCGCGCCTGCGCCTCGTCGTACGCGAAGCGCGAGCGCCGGCCGGTTTCCCGCCACTGGTCGGCGTGGAAGGCGACAAAGGCGAAGACGCGCCCCGGGGCGAGCGCCCGGCCGGCGCGTGCCATGATCGCGTCCGACATGCAGAGGTGGGCGACGACCGCGTCCGGCGCGAAGACCCCGTACTCGGTCGCCTCGGCATCGGCGACGACGAACTCGACGTTGGCCACCCCGGCGGCGGCGCGCCGCGCCTGCTCGATCGCGAGCGGGTCGAGGTCGACGCCCACGACGCGCCGGCAGCGCGGCGCCAGCGCCGTCGCGAGCCGGCCGCGGCCGGTGCCGACGTTGAGGGTGCTCAGCCCGGCGAAGTCCTCCTCGGCGAGCAGCGCCAGGAAGGCGGGGCTGAGCCCGTCAGCCGGTGACGGCGCCGTCGGAAGCCGACGAGACGAGCCTGGCATACTTCGCCAACACGCCCCACGTGTAGCGCGGCTTCGGCCGCTTGACCGAGCGCAGCCGCTTCTTGATCTCGGCCGCCGACAGCTCAGCGTCGAGCCGGCGCTTCTTGGTGTCGATGATGATCCTGTCGCCGTTACGGAGCGCGGCGATCGGCCCGCCCTCGGCGGCCTCGGGCGTGACGTGCGCGACCATGAAACCGTGCGTGGCGCCCGAGAAGCGCCCGTCAGTCATGAGCGCGACGCTGCCGCCGAGCCCCGCGCCCTGCAACGCGCCGGTCACGTGGAGCATCTCGCGCATGCCCGGCCCGCCCTTCGGCCCCTCCCACCGGATGACGATGACGTCGCCGGCCTTGATCTTCCCCGCCTTCACCGCCTGGAACGCGTCCTCCTCGCGGTCGAAGACGCGCGCGGCGCCGCGGAAGGGTGCGTCCCCGTGGCCCGCGAGCTTGGCGACGCATCCGGCGGGCGCGAGGTTACCGCGCAGGATCGCCAGCCCGCCCTGCTTCGCGAGCGGATCCGACAGCGGCCGGATCACCTTCTGGCCCGCGGGCTCCTGCGCCGCGCGCGCTTCGTCCCCGATCGTCCGGCCCGTCACGGTCATTTCCTTCTCGTGGAGCAGCCCGGCGTCGAGAAGCCGCTTCGCGACGACGGGCATGCCGCCCGCCGCGTACATCTCGGGGGCGGTGTAGTGCCCCCACGGCTTCATGTCGGCGAGCAGCGGCGTCTTGCGCGAGATCCCGTCGAACTCGTCGATCGTCAGCTTCACGCCCGCCTCGCGCGCGATCGCGAGCAGGTGGAGCACCGCGTTCGTCGAGCCGCCCGTGGTCATGACGCCGGCAATCGAGTTGTGCAGCGCCCTCTTCGTGATGATCCGGCGCGGCAGCACGCCCTTCTTGAGCAGATCCATCACGAGCCGCCCGGTCTCGAAGGCGATCTCGTCCTTGCGGGGGTCCATCGCCGGCACGCCGTTCCACCCCATCGGCGAGACGCCGAGCATCTCGAACGCCGTGGACATGGTGTTGGCCGTGAACTGGCCGCCGCACGCGCCGTCGCCGGGGCACGCGACGCATTCGACCCCGCGCAGCTCGGCCGCGTCGATCTTTCCGGCGTTGAAGGCGCCGATCGCCTCGAAGACATCCTGGACCGTGAGCCGCCGTCCCTTGTACTCGCCGTAGTTGATCGAGCCGCCGTAGAGCATCACCGACGGCAGGTTCAGGCGCGCCATCGCCATCACCATCGCCGGAATCGTCTTGTCGCAGCCCGAGATGCCGACGAAGCCGTCGAGGAGATGCCCGCGCACGAACAGCTCGACCGAGTCGGCGATGGTCTCGCGGCTGACGAGCGACGCCTTCATCCCCTCCGTGCCCATCGCGATGCCGTCGGTCACCGAGATCGTGTTGAACTCGATCGGCGTGCCGCCGGCGGCGCGGATGCCCTGCTTGACCTTGTCCGCGACCTTGCGGTGGTTGTGGTTGCACGGCGTGACCTCGCTCCAGCAGTGGGCGACGCCCACGAGCGGGCGCGCGAGGTCCTCGTCGGTGAAGCCGACCGCGCGGAAAAACGAGCGGGCAGCCGCGCGGTCGGCGCCGTCGAGCAGGACGCGGCTCTGGTGACGCGGATCGAACGTCATGACTTCACGCCTCCTCTATGTCCGGGGCTTCTTGGCGACGAGGTACGTGAACCGGCCCTGCTGGACCACCTCGCCCCGCTGGTTGATCACCTGGCGCTCCTCGATGAGCACGCCGCCCTCGCGCAGCGAGCGCTTTACCGCGGTTCGCGAACGGCTGTGGATCGTGTCACCCACGCGCACCGGCGCCAGGACCTCCCACTCGAACCCCATGAACGCGAGCACCGTCAGCGGCGGTTGCGGGACGCGCCAGCCGAGGCCGACGGTCAGGCACAGCGGCAGCAGCTCGGGCGCCGTCTCGGCGGACGCATCCTCGCGCGTGAGACCGGCGTATATTCCGACGTGGGCCTCGGTGACCGTCATCGCCGGCGTCTCGTGCACGCCTCCGATCGCCATGTCCTCGAAGTAGCGACGGGGCGGCGCCGCGACGCTCACCGCTCGCGCTCCACCATGAGATCCGTCTCGCCC
This sequence comes from Candidatus Rokuibacteriota bacterium, assembly GCA_050731995.1. GTDB lineage: Bacteria > Methylomirabilota > Methylomirabilia > Rokubacteriales > CSP1-6 > JBOHQB01. The sequence goes on along the minus strand of JBOHQB010000386.1, from coordinate 1,314 downwards.
TCCTGCACGACCTCACCGCGCTGGTTCACGACCCGGCGCTCGAGCGTGACGATGCCGCGGTCGGGCTTGGACGTCTCCTTCTTACCGGTCACCTTCGCGCGCACACGGATCGTGTCGCCGATCTTGATCGGGCCCTTGAACTTCCAGCGAAGCCCCACGAACGCGAGGGTCGCGTACGCCTGCATCCCGCGCGTCAGGAGCCCGGACTGGATGGCGAGGCCGAGCAGGCCGTGGGCGATCCGCTCACCGAAGATGGACTGCTTCATGAACTCGGCGTCGGTGTGCAACACGTTGTAGTCCCCGGAGAGGCCCGCGAAGATCACGATGTCCGTCTCGGTCACCGTGCGGCCGGGCGACTCGTACTCCTCCCCGACCTCGATCTCGTCGAAGTAGCGCCGTCCCTCTTGCCGCATGGACGCTCAGGATAGCACGCGCGAGGCGAGCTCCTTCCGGACGATCGCCGCGCCCGCGCCGAGCGCGCCGAGCTTGGCGTGGGCGACCGTGCGGTCAAGCGGCACCATCCCGCAGTTCGTGCACGGATAGAGCCGGTCGGGCGGCACGAACGCCATCGCGCGCCGAATCGTCGCCGCGACGTCCTCCGGCGTCTCCACGGCGTCGGTCGCCACGTCAATCGCGCCGACCAGCACGTCCTTGCCGGCGAGGAGCGCGAGCAGCTCGAGCGGCACGCGCGAGTTGGCGCACTCGAGCGACACCTGATCGACGCGGCTCCGCGCGAGCAGTGGGAACGTCTGCTCGTACTGTCGCCACTCGCCGCCGAGCGTCGCCTTCCAGTCGACGTTGGCCTGGATGCCGTAGCCGTAGCAGATGTGGACGGCCGTCCGGCAGCGTACGCCCTCGACGGCGCGGTGCAGCGCCTCGACGCCCCACGTCCGCACGTCGTCCATGTACACGTTGAAGGCCGGCTCGTCGAGCTGCAGCACGTCGAGCCCGAGCGCGGCCAGCTCGCGCGCCTCCTCGTTGATGACCCGCGCGAACTCCATCGCGAGCCGCGCCCGGTCGCCATAGTAGGCGTCGGCGAGCGTGTCCACGATCGTCATCGGGCCCGGCATCGTGAACTTTAGCCGGCGCGTCGTCTGCGCGCGGGCGAAGCGCACCTCGTCCGCGTGCACGGGCCCGCGGCGGCGCAGCGGGCCAACGACGGTCGGCACCTCGGCCTTGTAGCGGTCGGCGCGGATGCCGATCGTGACGCGCTTGTCGAAGTCCACGCCCTCGATCGCCTCGAGGAACCCGTGGACGAAGTGCTGCCGCGACTGCTCGCCGTCGGTGACGATGTCGATGCCCGCGGCTTCCTGC
>JBOHQB010000385.1:0-4979 GCA_050731995.1 Candidatus Rokuibacteriota bacterium | reverse complement strand
CGCTGCGCCCAGACGAGCCCGGCCGGAGCGACGATCTCCGTCCGGCGCGGCCCGGCGGGATCGATCGACACTGGGACGAGCGGCGGACAACGCTTGTCGGCGACCGGATCGGCGGACAGATTGAGCGCCTTCCAGACCGCGGCGACGGTGCCGAGCAACAGCAGGACCGCGACGACGACCCACGCTGCGAGGGCGCGCCTGATCCGTCTCATCGGGGGCGTCTGCCGCTCAGTAGTCGTGGACGTGCTCGACGCGGGCCCCGCCGTCCTCGAGGCCCGCGAGGATCATCTGGAGCGACTCGACGGGCGCCCACACCGCGACCCGCTTCAGCGCGCGGTCCGTCAAGATCCGCTCGCTGAACAGCAGCCTCCCCCGCGGCAGTGTGTAGCGCCAGTCGCGCGGCGCGATCGCCGTCACGAGGATCTCGTCGTTCCCCGCAATGTCCCGGAAGCGTACCCCCCGGCGGGCGAGCCCGACGACGATCTCCGTGAACGCCTCGTAGCGGGGAATGCGAACGATCCAGGCGTGCGACCCGGTCGACCTCACGTTGACGATGCGCGTGTCGGCGAAGATCGAGTCGGCGGCGTCCTCGACGCGGACGAAGATCGTCTGATCCTCGGGCGCGTAGACCGTGCCGGTGGCGGCCCGGATCAGCCACGCGTAGACCGCCTTTGTGCCGTACTCGGCGGTGAGCGCGACCCGCCGCTCCCACTTGCGGACGGGGTTCGAACCCCAGAGCGGCGTCTCGCGCCAGAGCGCCGCGAGCCGCTTCCGGAACGGGAACTCGTACCACGGGACCGTGCGCATGAACGTCGCGTACTCGCGCGCGGTGCGGCGCGCGAACGCGTCCTCTTCCGTGCGGTACCCGCCGATCCACTCGCTGAGCCGGCCGAGCGTGCTCTCGTACCCGCCCCTCACCACGTTCTCCGCCGTGAAGCTCACGCCGATCACGCCGAGCATCAGATGCACCCCCGGGTCGAACGGGTACGTGCTCTTCGTGACCCGGCAGACCCTTCCGTAGTAGCGCCAGTATTGGCGAACGGCGCGGAAGTACGGGAAGCGGCTCGGCGGGAGCGCGCCGATGAAGGCGCCGTACTCCTCGGTCGAGTAGACGATGTACCACTCGGGAAGCGTGAGGTAGGTGGCCGCTTCGTCGCGGTAGTAGTGTGTCAGCCCGGCGGCCGCCTGTTGGATCTCCAGGGTCCGCGCGCTCGGCTGCACGCCCAAGCTGAAGCACTCGGCGCCGACGAACGCGACGGTCGGGAGCACGACGAGCAGGAAGAGCGCGAGCACGCTCCAGACGGCGGCCTTCACCGAGGTCCGCACGCGGTCGGGGACCGCCGTCAACCGGGGTGGGCCGCGTCCCGGGGAGCCGCCCCGCGGAACCCGACGACGAGCGCGACGACCGAGATCGGGATGTGGGGCGCGTTGAGCAGGAAGTTCGTCAGGCTGAAATCGGGCGCGCCCGGACCCTTCGTGAACACGCTCAGGTCGAGGAATCCCCGGCTGAGCGCCATCCCGGTGACCACGTCGAGCCCGTAGACGACGCCGATCACCTTGAAATAGAGCGGGAGATAGCGCGTCGCCCAGCCGGCCGCGAGCGCCCCGGCGAGCCCGGAGAGCAGGTGGGCCACGTCGTCGATCGGGTCGATCTTGAACAGGCCGAAGAGCCGTCCCGCGGCATCCGACAGTCCCGGCGTGTGCGTGACGAGAAACACGCCGAGAAACCCCGCCGCGTAGACCCACGCGAGCTTCTTGAGCATGCCGGGGCTATCGCGGCAGGACGCCGTCGCGCGCCGCCTGGATCGCGTGCCAGATCCGCTCGGGCGAGACGGGCATGTCGACGTGCGCCACGCCGAGCGGCGCGAGGGCGTCCATGACGGCGTTGACGACGACGGGGAGCGCGCCCACCGTTCCGGCCTCGCCCGCCCCCTTCGCGCCCAGCGGATTCAGCTTCGTCGGCACGGGATGGCTCTCGATCACCATGTCGCAGAACGTGTCGGCCCGCGGCATCGCGTACTCCATGAACGACGCGGTCATGAGCTGCCCGGACTCCCCCTCGTAGACGACGTGTTCCATGAGCGCCTGGCCCACCCCCTGCGCGACGCCGCCGTGAATCTGTCCCTTGAGCGTGAGTGGGTTGATCACGGTGCCCACGTCGTCGGCGACGGCATAGCGCGCGAGCGTCACCGCACCCGTGTCGGGGTCGACCTCGACCTCGCAGACGTGACAGCCGTTCGGGTAGGTGTCCTGCTTGGGCGAGAAGGTGCCTGTCTCGTAGAGCCCCGGCTCGAGTCCCGGCGGAAGCTTCGCCGGCTGGAAGGCCGCGCGCGCGACCTCCGTCAGCGCCACGCCCTTGTCCGTGCCGGCCACCGCGAAGCGCCCGTCGGCGAACTTGATGTCCTCTTCGGCGGCTTCGAGCAACCGCGCGGCGATCTTCCGCCCCTTGGCGATGACCTTGTCGGCCGCCATCCAGAGCGCCGTGCCGCCGATCACCGTCGAGCGGGAGCCCATCGAGCCCATGCCGAAGGCGACCCGATCGGTGTCGCCGTCGATGTAGCGGACGTCCTTCGGGTCGAGACCCAGACGCTCGTTCAGGATCTGCCGGAAGATGGTCTCGTGGCCCTGCCCCTGGTTCTTGGTGCCCATGAACACGAACGCCGTGCCGCTCGGAGTGAAGCGGATCTCGGCAAACTCGGGCGCCGGTCCCGCAGCCTTCTCGATCGCGTTGACGATGCCGAGTCCGCGCAGCCGGCCGTGCGCCCGCGACGACTCGCGGCGCGCCGAGAAGCCCGCGACGTCGGCAAGCTTCAGCGCCGCTTCCATCTGCGTGCCGAACTCGCCGCAGTCGTAGGTGAACCCGAGCGGGTTCCGGTACGGCATCGCCGAGGACGGGATCAGGTTCTTGCGCCGCAGCTCGACACGATCCAGCCCGAGCTCGCGCGCGGCGTCGTCGATGAGCCGCTCGATGACGTAGGTCGCCTCCGGGCGCCCCGCGCCGCGGTAGGGCGCCGTCGAGCTCGTGTTGGTCATGACGCAGGAGACGTGGACGTGCGCCGCCGGGATCGCGTAGACGCCGACGAGCGTGCCGACGTTGGCGAACGTCGCGAGGAGGTTCCGGTCAGACGACACGTAGGCGCCGACATTGGCGAGCGTGCGCACGCGGAGGCCGACGAAGCGGCCGTCCGGGTCGAGCGCGAGCTCGGCCTCGGTCACGTTGTCGCGCGCGTGCTCGTCGGCGGGGATCGCCTCGCGCCGCTCGCACGCCCACTTCACCGGCCGGCGCAGCTTCCGTGCCGCCCACAGCACGAGCCGGTGTTCGGGGTACTGCCAGCCCTTCGTCCCGAAGCCGCCGCCGACGTCCCCGGCGATCACGCGGACCTGGTGCTCGGGGACGCGGAGGATGTTGCTGGCGAGCGCGTTGCGGACCCGGTGCGGATACTGGACGTCGGCGTAGAGGGTGTAGCGTTCCTCGCCCGGGTCGTACACGCCGAGCGCGCCGCGCGGCTCCATGTATTGCGCGTGCACGCGGGTGATGACGTAGCGGCGCTTGACGACGCGCGCCGCGCCGGCGAACGCGGCGTCGGCGGTGGCCTTGTCACCCGACTCGAAGACGTTCGAGACGTTGTCCGGGCACTCGTCCCACACCGGGGCTCCCCCGATCGCCTCCACCGTCGCCGTCACGGACGCGAGCGACGCGTAGTCCACGCGCACGAGCTCCGCCGCATCCTCGGCCTGGGCGAGCGTCTCAGCGACGACGAGCGCGATCGGGTCGCCCACGTACCGCACGCGGTCGCGCGTGAGACCGCGGTGGGGCGACGCGAACATGGGCGAGCCGTCGGGCCGCTTCCGCGGCAGCGTCATTTTCATGGTGCCGAGCGGGTCCCGCGCCAGATCCTCGCCCGTGAAGACGGCGAGGACGCCGGGCGCCTTCAGGGCGGCGGAGGTGTCGACGGCGAGGAGCCGTGCGTGGGCGTGGATAGAGCGGACGAGGACCGCGTGGGTCTGCCTGGGAAGATTGACGTCGTTGTGGAAGCGCCCCTCACCGCGGACGAGCCGGGGATCCTCGAAGCGCGAGACGGACTGGCCGATGCCGAACTTGCCCAAGCGTGCCGGATCGTGGCATCCCCGGCGGTGGCGAGTCAAGCCGCGCGACGAGCCTTGACTCGCGTCGCCCGTTCGCACTAGCGTCTCGCCTCGAGGGGGGACGGAACATGGCCGAGCTCGGACGGGCGCGCGCCGACGTGGTCGGAAGTCTCTTGCGGCCGGCGTATCTGAGAGATGCGCGCAAGGCCTTCGTCGAAGGACGCTCGACCGAGGTCGAGCTGCACGCGCTCGAGGACCGCGCGGTCCGCGAGGCCATCGCGATGCAGGAGTCCGCGGGCCTGGACGTCGTCACCGACGGCGAGCTCCGGCGGAACTCGTGGGTCGTGACGATTCCACTCCGAGAGACGGGCGCCGCCCACGCGCCGCTCGCCGGCTACGAGTTCCTTCCCGCTGATCCGGGCTGGTGGTCGCTCTGGAAGGAGCCGGGCGGCCAGAAGGCCCAGGTGTGGACCTCGCCGACCCGACCCTTCGTGACGAAACCGCTGACCGTCGTGCGCGACATCGTCGCCGACGAGTACGCCTTCTTGAAGGCAAACGCGCGGCGCCGTACGAAGCTCACGATTCCGGCTCCGAGCTGGCACCGCATCTTCTGGCACCCCGAGCACTCGCGCGCCGCCTATCTAACGATGGAGGACTTCCTCCGCGCCGTCGCCGACTATCTGCGCCGCGAGGTCGTCCAGAAGGTCATCGCGCTCGGCGGCGACTACGTCCAGATGGATGCGCCGAACTACGCGCAGTGGCACGTGGACCCCGACAACCGCGCGGCGTTCGAGGCGTGGGGCCACGACATGGCGGCGGAGCTCGTCGCCGACGCGGAGATCGACGACACGGTGTTCGCGGGCGTGCGGGGGATCACGCGCGCCATGCCCCTC
>JBOHQB010000384.1:0-2795 GCA_050731995.1 Candidatus Rokuibacteriota bacterium | reverse complement strand
CGCGTCTCTGGAGCGAGGCGCTCTCGATCCCGTGCTACCCGGCGCTGACCGACGCCGAGGTCGACCACGTGGCCGCTGCGCTCGCGGAGGCGCTGTCATGATCACAGGCTCGCCTCGCCCGTCTCTTCACAGCGTCGCCTCGCCCTTCGCAGCGTCGCCTCGCCCTTCGCAGCGTCGCCTCGCCTGCGGCTGCGGCTCCTCCTGCGGGCTGCGGCTCCTCCTGCGGGCTGCGGCTCCTACCACGGGGCTGCGGCTCGCACAGCCACCAATCACAGGCTCGCCTCGCTCGTCGAACGAGCTGCGGCTCGCACAGCCATCACGGGCGGGCGGCGTCGTGGGCGCCGTACGCGCGGATGATCGCGGAGACGAGCCGGTGGCGCACCACGTCCTGCTCGTCGAAGTACACGAACGCGACGCCCTGGACGTCCCGCAGAACTGTCCGCACCTCGATGAGCCCGGAGCCCCTCGAGGCCGGCAGGTCCACCTGGGTGATGTCGCCCGTGACGACCATCTTGGAGTTGAAGCCGAGGCGCGTCAGAAACATCTTCATCTGCTCGCTCGTGCTGTTCTGCGCCTCGTCCAGGATGATGAACGAGTCGTTGAGCGTCCGGCCGCGCATGTAGGCGAGCGGCGCGATCTCGATCGCGCCCTTCTCCATGAGCGCCGTCACCTTCTCCGCCTCGAGCATGTCGTAGAGCGCGTCGTAGAGCGGCCGGAGGTAGGGGTGCACCTTCTCGTAGAGGTCGCCCGGCAGGAACCCGAGCCGCTCGCCGGCCTCGACCGCGGGCCGGGTCAGGACGATCCGCGCGACCTCCCGCTTCATCAGCGCCGAGACAGCCATGGCGACGGCGAGGAACGACTTGCCGGTGCCTGCGGGACCGATGCCGAAGACCATGTCGTTCGCGCGGATCGCGTCGACGTACCGCTTCTGCCCCGGGGTCTTGGGCGCGACCCACTTCTTGCGCGAGGGAACGGCGATCGCGTCGGTGAAGACCGACTTGAGATCGGCGCCGTCGTCGTCCGCGAGCATGCGGAGCGCCGCGCGCACCTCGAGCTCGCGCAGCGGCGCCCCCGAGCGCGCGAGATCCGCGAGCTGCACGAGCGCCCGCTCCGCGCGGCGGACGCTGCCCTCGTGACCCTTGACCATCATCTCGTGGCCGCGCGCCACGATGCGGACGTCGAGCTCCGCCTCGAGCGTCCGGAGGTTGTCGTCGTTGCGCCCCAGGAACTGGCCCAGGTCCACCTCGGGCGCCAGCGTGAGACGTCGCGTGACGATCGTCGCTTCGCTCATCTCATCCCTTCGAGGTCCGGCAGGTCGAGCCGGATGTGCAGCTCGCGCAGCCGCGCCGGCGGGACCTCCGACGGCGCCTGCATGAGGAGGTCCTGCGCCTGCTGATTCATCGGAAACGCGATCACCTCGCGGATGTTCGACTCGCCCGCCAGCAGCATGACGATCCGGTCGATGCCCGGCGCGGAGCCCCCGTGCGGCGGCGCGCCGTACTTGAAGGCGTTCAGCATGCCGCCGAAGCGCGCCTCGACGTCGCCCCGGCTGTAGCCGGCGATCTCGAAGGCCTTGTACATGACGTCGGGCCGGTGATTGCGGATCGCGCCGCTCGACAGCTCGACACCGTTGCAGACGATGTCATACTGGAACGCCTTGATCGTGAGCGGGTCTCGGGTCTCCAGCGCCTCGAGCCCGCCCTGGGGCATCGAGAACGGGTTGTGGCTGAACCCGATCGCTCCCGTCTCCGGATCTCGCTCATACATCGGAAAGTCGATCACCCAACAAAATCTGAACGCGCCGGACTCCACGAGGCCCAGATCCTCGCCGAGCTTCTGCCGGAGCCGCCCCGCGATCACGTCGACGAGCGGCCGCTTCTCGCAGACGAACAGCACCGCGTCGCCCGTCCGGGCGCCCGTGAGCGCCGCGAGCCGCTCGAGCCGCGGCGGGTCCAGGAAGCGCGCGATCGGCCCCTTCGCACCCTCCGCGGCGAGCGTGACGTATCCCACGCCGGGGATCTCCTGGGCGCGTGCCCACTCCTGGAGCTTGTCGAAGAAGGAGCGCGGCTGCGCGGACCCTCCCGGCGCCGCGACCGCTCGCACGCACGCGCCCCCCTCCAGCGCCTCGGCGAAGACCTTGAAGCCCGAGCCCCGGAACACGTCGCCGGCCTCGCGGATCCGAAGTGGGTTCCGGAGATCGGGCTTGTCGGTGCCGTACCTCGCCATCGCTTCCTCGTAGGGGATGCGCGGGAACGGGGGCGGCGTGACGGCCGCGCCCGCCCCGAACTCCTCGAAGACGCCGTGCAGCACGGGCTCGAGCGCGGCCCAGACATCCTCCTGCGTGACGAACGACATCTCGAGGTCGAGCTGGTAGAACTCGCCGGGCGACCGGTCGGCGCGGCCGTCCTCGTCGCGGAAGCACGGCGCGATCTGGAAGTAGCGGTCGAAGCCGGCCGTCATGAGCAGCTGCTTGAACTGCTGCGGCGCCTGCGGCAGCGCGTAGAACTTGCCGGGGTGCACGCGGCTCGGCACGAGGTAGTCGCGCGCGCCCTCCGGCGAGGAGGACGTGAGGATCGGCGTCTGGAACTCGGTGAACCCGGCCTCGATCATCCGCCGGCGGATCGAGGCGATCACGCGGCTGCGGAGCAGGACGTTCCGGTGCAGCCGCTCGCGGCGGAGGTCCAGAAACCGGTAGCGGAGGCGCGTCTCCTCGGGAAATTCCGCGTCGCTGTTCACCTGGAGGGGCAGGGGCTCGGCGGCGGACTCGACCACCAGCTCGTCCACGGCCACCTCGA
>JBOHQB010000383.1:0-1684 GCA_050731995.1 Candidatus Rokuibacteriota bacterium | reverse complement strand
CGTACGCTCGGAGACGTCCTCGACTGGGCGCCCGACCACCTGTCCGCCTACGCGCTCACGCTCGACGGCGGGAGCGCGTGGACGGCCGGCAACGCGCCGGCCCTCCCCGCGGAGGACGAGATCGTCGCACAGTACTGGATGCTTGCCCGCGCCGCGTCCGCGCGCGGGTTGGAGCATTACGAGATCTCGAACTACGCACGCCCCGGATTCCGCGCGCGGCACAACCTCGTCTACTGGCGCGCCGCGGAGTACCTGGCGCTCGGCCCCTCCGCCTGCGGCTTCGTCGGCGACGTCCGCTACGGCAACGCGCGGGCGCTCGCGCGCTACTGCGCGGCCCTCGAGGACGACCGCCTGCCCGTCGAGACGTCCGAGCGCCTCACCGCCCGCCAGCGTCTCGCCGAGCGCCTCATCCTGGGGCTCCGCACCTCGGACGGCGTGGACGCGGCGTCGCTCGAAGCGCGCGTCGCCGGCGATCCGGCGCTCGGGCGGCGCGTGGAGTCGTGGCGCGAGGCGGGGTGGCTCACGGCGGCGGACGGCCGTGCCGTGCTGACGGAAGCGGGCTTCCTCGTCTCCGACGCGCTCTTCGTCGAACTGTTGTAGGCTTGAAGGGAGCCATGGACGCACGCCACCGCGACGTGCTCATCGCCGTGATCCGCGACTACATCGACTCGGCGGAGCCGGTGGGCTCGCGCGTGCTGGCCCGGCGCCACTTCCCGCATCTCTCCGCCGCGACGCTGCGCAACGCGATGGCCGACCTCGAGGAGATGGGCTACCTCGCTCAGCCGCACACGAGCGCGGGGCGCGTGCCGACCGACAAGGCGTACCGCCTCTACGTGGAGTCGTTCCCGCCTCCGCAGGCGAGCCCGGCGCCACCGCAGGCGCCCATGCCCGCGCGCCGCGCCGGGATCGAGGAGTTCATGGAGCGCACGTCGTCGCAGCTGTCGGCGGCGACGCGGCTCACCGGCCTGCTGCTGGCGCCCCCGCTCAAGCAGACAACGATCGCGCGGATCGAGCTGATGCCGCTCGGCAACGACCGGGCGCTCGCCGTCGCCGTCACCGACGTCGGATGGCTGACGGTGCGCGAGGTGACGCTCGATCCGCCGCTCGCCGCCGACGACACGCGCGCGATCGGGCGCGAGCTGTCGCGCCGCTTCGGCGGCCGGACCGTCGAGGAGATTCTCGCGATGGAGGCGGCGCCCGCCGATCCGCTGGACACGCTCCACACGCGGTGGCGGCCGATCACCGAGGAGGCCGTCGCGATGCTGAGCGGCCGCACGCTCTACATCAGCGGCGCGACCAACATGCTCGACCATCCCGAATTCGGCGACATCGCGACCACGCGCGAGCTGCTGCGCACCTTCGAGCGGAAGGAGCGGCTCACCGATCTCATGACCGAGCTGGCGGCCGACGAGGGCGTGCGGGTGACGATCGGCGACGAGAACCCGGTGAACGAGATGCGCGACTGCACGCTGATCACCTCCACCTACCTGTACCGGAACCAGGTCCTCGGCATCCTCGGCGTGGTCGGGCCGCGCCGCCTGCCGTACCCCGACGTGATCGCGATCGTCAACGAGACGGCCCGCCACGTGACCGACGCGCTCTCGCGCGTCCGGCAGGATCTCTACCTGCCGTCGTAGGCGAGCGGGCGGGGGCGGGGCAGGGCTCCGGAGCGAATGCTGTATTG
>JBOHQB010000382.1:0-4724 GCA_050731995.1 Candidatus Rokuibacteriota bacterium | reverse complement strand
CTCCTGCACGACGGAGCCGCCCCGCTCGCCGCCGACCATCGCGAGGGTGAACGAGGTGAGCGCGAAGACGATCGCGATGGCCGTGGTGATCTTGCCCAGGATCGTGGGGGTGCTCATGGAGCCGAAGACGGCCTGGCTGCCCGCGCCACCGAAGGCCGAGCCGATGTCGGCGCCCTTGCCGGATTGGAGCAGCACGATGCCCATGATCGCGAAGCAGGCGATGATGTGGACGACCGTGAGTGCGATGACCATCTACTCTCCCCTCGCGGCCGCGCCGCGCGCGGCCTTCTTGACGATCGCGACAAAGCCCTGGACGTTGAGGCTCGCGCCGCCCACGAGGGCGCCGTCGATCTCGGCCTCCGCCAGGAGCCCGTCGATATTATCCGCTTTCACGCTTCCGCCATAGAGGACTCGTGTGGACTGGGCGACCTCCTTGGAGGCCAGCTCGGACAGCAGGCCCCGGAGGTAGCCGTGGACCTCGGCGGCCTGGGCCGGCGTCGCGTTGACGCCGGTGCCGATCGCCCACACCGGCTCGTAGGCGAGCGTCACCCGCGCGAGGGTGGCGACATCGAGCCCGGCCAGCCCGGCCCGCAGCTGCCCCTCCACGGTGGTGAACGTGAGACCCTGCCGCCGCTCGTCGCCGGTCTCGCCCACGCAGAGCACGGGCGTGAGGCCGTGCGCCAGCGCCCCGGCGACCTTCCGGTTGATCTGCGCGTCCGTCTCGCCCAGCTCGCGGCGCCGCTCCGAGTGGCCCACCAGCACCGCGCGGCACCCGACGTCCACGAGCATGCCCGGGGTGATCTCGCCCGTGTACGCGCCGGAGGCCTCGTGGTGGCAGGTCTGGCCGCCGAGGCCCATCGGACCGGCGGCCAGGATCTCCGCGACGGCGGCGAGCGCGGTGAACGGCGGGCAGAGGATGACCTCGACGCCGCGGACGCGCCGCAGCCCATCGCGGACACCGGTGGCCAGCGCGCGCGCCTCGGCGAGCGTGCCGTTCATCTTCCAGTTGCCGATCACGAGCGGCGTGCGCATCACGCGGCCTCCGTCAGCGCCTCGACGCCCGGCAGTCGCCGACCCTCGAGGAACTCGAGAAAGGCGCCGCCGGCGGTCGAGATATAGCCGATGCGGTCGGCGACCCCCGCCTGGTTGACGGCCGCGATCGTGTCGCCGCCGCCGATCACGGAGAACGCGCCCGACTCGGTCACCGCGCGCGCCATGGCGACGGTGCCCGCCGCGAAGGGAGGCTTCTCGAAGACGCCCATCGGCCCGTTCCAGACGATCGTCCGCGCGGTCTTGAGCGGCTCGCGGAAGCGGTCGACGGTGACGGGTCCGATGTCGAGCCCCATCCGGTCGGCGGGAATCTCGCGCACCGCGACGGCGCGGCCGGACGGGCTGTCGAGCCCCTCGGCGACGACCGTGTCCACGGGCAGCACGAGCGGCACGCCGCGGCGGCGCGACGTCTCGAGCGCGCGACGCGCCGTCTCGACCCGGTCGGGCTCGACGAGGGAACGGCCGACGGCGTGGCCCAGCGCCAGGAGGAAGGTGAACGCCATGCCGCCCCCGACGAGGAGCGCGTCGACGCGCCCGAGCAGGTGCTCGACGAGCGCGAGCTTGTCCGAGACCTTCGCCCCGCCCAGCACGGCGACGAGCGGCCGCTCCGGCGCCTCGAGGATGCGCCCGAGCGTCTCCAGCTCGCGGCGCATGAGGAGCCCCGCGGCGCCGGGCGCCAGGTGGCGGGTGATCGCGGCGATCGAGGCGTGCGCACGGTGCGCGGCGGCGAAGGCATCGTTCACGTACACGTCCGCCAGTCCGGCGAGCGCCTGCGCGAACGCGTCGTCGTTCTTCTCCTCCTCGGGGTGGAACCGGAGGTTCTCGAGCAGGAGCACCTCGCCCGGCCCGAGGGCCTTCGCGAGCGCCCCGGTCGCGTCGCCCACGCAGTCCGGGGCCAGCGGCACGGGCCGCCCCAGCAGCGCCGACAGCCGCTCGGCGACGGGCTTGAGCGACCAGCGCGGATCGGGGCCGCCCTTGGGACGGCCGAGGTGCGAGGCGAGGACGACGGAGGCGCCGGCGCCCAGCGCGTGCTCGAGGGTCGGCAGCACGGCGCGCAGGCGTGTGTCGTCCGTGACCGCGCCGGCCTCGAGCGGCACGTTGAGGTCCGCCCGGAGGAAGACCCGGCGGCCGCGGAGCGGAACGTCCTCGATCGTCAGCTTCGCCACGCGATCCGTTTCTTCATAGGCTCGCCTCGGCCGTCGAACGGCCCCCCGGCTCGCACTCTCGCAGGCTCGCCTCGGCCGTCGAACGGCCCCCCGGCTCGCACTACAGCGTCTTGCCGACGAAGCGGATGAGGTCGCGCACGCGGGACGAGTAGCCGTACTCGTTGTCGTACCAGGCCAGCACCTTGACCATGGTGCCCTCCACGACGGCCGTGGACGGCAGGTCGACGATCGACGAGTGCGGGTTGCCGTTAAAATCGCACGAGACGAGCTGCTCGTCCGTGGCGTCGAGGATGCCCTTGAGCGCGCCCGCCGCGGCCTCACGGAAGGCGTCGTTGATCGCGAGGACCGTCACGGGCTTCTCGAGCTCCGCGGTGAGATCGACGACCGAGACGTTGATCGTCGGGACGCGGATGGCGATGCCGTCAAGCTTGCCCTTGAGCCGGGGCAGCACCAGGCCGACCGCGGTGGCCGCGCCCGTGGTGGTCGGAATCATGCTGACCGCGCCGGCGCGGGCGCGGCGGAGGTCCTTGTGGGGGAAGTCGTGGATCTTCTGGTCGTTCGTGTACGCGTGCACGGTGGAGGCAAAGCCCCGCTTCACGCCGAACGTGTCGTCCAGGACCTTCACCGTCGTCGCGAGGCAATTCGTGGTGCAGGAGGCGTTGGAGATGATCCGGTGCCGGGCCGGATCGTACGTCTTCTCGTTCACGCCGAGCACGATGGTCACGTCCGGGTCCTTCGCGGGCGCCGTGATGATGACCTTCTTCGCTCCCGCCTGGATGTGCTTGGAGGCGTTGGCCGTGTCGCTGAAGAGGCCGGTCGACTCCACCACGATGTCGACGCCGAGCTCCTTCCACGGCAGCTGCGCCGGGTCCTTGATCGCGCACACGCGGACCTCCCGCCCGTTGACGAAGATGGCCTCGCCCTTCGCGACCACCTCGGCGGGGAGCGCCCCGTGGACGGAGTCGTGCTTGAGCAGGTGCGCGAGCGTCTTGGCGTCGGCCAGATCGTTGACGCCGACGATCTCGATGTCCCTCGACTCGAGGGACTCGAGCGCGGCCCGGAAGAAGACGCGGCCGATGCGCCCGAAGCCGTTGACGCCGACCCGAATGCTCATGGAAGGATTCTCCTTCGTAGGGCGACCGAATGCTTTTGTTCCCGGAATGTTACGGCCACTCGTGAGTATACGGCGAGTCAGAGGACCCGGGCAACTGTCAGCACGCCGATGCGCCGCGCGCCCGCCCGGCGAAGGGCCCGCGCGCACTCGCCCGCCGTGGCCCCGGTGGTGAGCACGTCGTCGACGACCACCACGCTCCGCCCGGCGGCCGACGACGAGGCCACGAATGCGCCGCGCACGTTCGCCGCGCGCGCCGCCGCGCCGAGCCCGCTCTGCTCCGCCGTCTCGCGAGCCCGCGCGAGCCAGCGCCGCCGCACCGGCACGCCCACGCCGTGTGCGAGTCGCTCGGCGAGCAGCGCCGCCTGGTTGTAGCCGCGCGCCCCCTCGCGGCCACGCCCGAGCGGCACGGGGACGATCGCTTCGAGATCACCCCCGGCCGCGCCGAGGCAGGGCTCGATGATCAGGTCGCCGAGCGGCCGCGCCAGCGCGCGCTTGCCCTCGAACTTGAGCCCGTGGAGCGCATCGCGCGCGGTACCAGCGTACGCCGCTGCCGAGCGTGCCCACTCCCACGGCGGCGGGTGCCCGACGCAGGCGGCGCAGCGCGCGGCGCGTCCCTCGGGGGCGTCCCCGCCCGCGACGGGCAGACCGCACGCGTCGCAGACGGGCGGGGGCAGCAGCGCAATCGCCGTGAAGCAGCGCCCGCAGAGCGGGTCGCGGCGGCCCGCGCCGAGCGGCTCGGCGCAGACGGGGCAGAGCGCGGGAAAGAGGAGGTCGAGCGCCGCGACCGCCCACTCGCGCATGCGCGCTGTTCCGTCAGCGGGCCGCGGGGTGCAGGACGTTCCAGCGACCGCAGCGCGCGCAGCGCTCGCGCCACGTGGGCGCGGGCGCGCCGCACGCCGCGCACTCGTGCGGCCAGTCGAAGGCGTGGCCGAGCCGCAGCGCGCGCCGGTACTCGTCGAGCGACTCGCGGGTGTCGCCGCGCCGCTCGAAGACGGCACCGAGGTAGGCGTGCACGATCGGCGCGTCGGGCGCGCGCACCTCGAGCTTCTCGAAGACCTCCGCGGCCTCGTCGAGCATCTCGAGCTCGAAGTAGACGCGGCCGAGCGCGGCGGCGAGGGCGAGGTTGTCCGGCGCGCGCTCGCTCGCGCCCTGGTACAGCGCGATCATCCGGCTCGGACGCCCCTCCTGGTGGAAGACGTGCTCGAGCCGCGCCAGCAAGGGCAGCGCGGGATGGGTCTCGGCCGCGCGCTCCCACGTCCGCACCGCCTCGCGGCGGTCGCCCGCCGCCTCGTGCGCGTCCCCGAGGGCGACAAGCGCCGGCACGAAGGCCCCGTCCGCGCGCAGCGCCGCGCGAAATTCCTCGATGGCGCGGCCTGCGTCGCCGGCCGCCAGCG
>JBOHQB010000381.1:0-1782 GCA_050731995.1 Candidatus Rokuibacteriota bacterium | reverse complement strand
GCGAGACCTTCATCTTCTACGAATACCCGGCGGGCGGCACCGGCGGCTTCGACGGCGGCGACGGCAGCAACACGGTCCGGGCGTGGACCGAGTCCGACATGACGACGCTCCAGCCGATCGAGGCGGTCGAGCAGCTCTATCCGGTGCGCGTCGAGCGCACCGCGCTCCGCGAGGACTCGGGCGGCGCCGGCCGCTGGCGCGGCGGGCTCGGGCTCACGCGCGAGGTGCGGATCCTGACGACGGGCGCGCAGCTCTCGGTGCTCGCCGAGAAATCCGTGCTGCCGCCGTTCGGTGTCTGCGGAGGCGGGTCCGGCGCGACGAACCGCTTCTGGGTCCGGCGCGACGGCAAGCCCATCCAGCCGTCTCCCCTGCCCGGCAAAGTGAGCGGCTTTCCGCTCGCGCCCGATGACATGCTCGTCATGGATTCCAGCGGCGGCGGCGGCTTCGGCGACCCGCTCGCGCGCGATCCCGCGCGCGTCGTCGCCGATATCGGGGAGGGCTACGTCACACCGGCGGCCGCCGACGCGGTGTACGGCGTGGTGCTCCGCGGCGGCGTGTGGGACGCGGCCGCGACCGAGGCGCGACGCGCGCAGCTGCGCGACGCGCGGCTCGGCGTGAGGCTCGTTGCGGGCGACGGACTCGACGACGGCCCCGGTCGCGCGATCCGTCTCGACGCCGACACCGCCGCGCGGCTCGGCGTGGCGCCGGGCGCCGTCGTCGAGCTGGTGAACCCCGGCGGGGCGCCGCTGCGCGCCTGGGTCGTCGCCGTCACCGACGGCGTGCGTCGAGGCGGGGCGCCCGCCGGCGAGCTGGCGCCGGCCGCACTGCGCATGCTGAATCTCGCCGACGGCGCCGAGGTTGAAATCCGCGCCCTCCACTCCGGTGTGCTGGGGCGCTAGGAGCTCAGACTGCGACGCCTCTGGCAGGCGTGGCCCTCACCCGCGCCGCAGCTTGGGGTCGAGCGCGTCGCGCAGCGAATCGCCGAACAGATTGAAGCCGAACACCCCGAGGCTAATCGCGATGCCGGGGAAGATGGCCATCCAGGGTGCCTTCTCGGCATACGACAGCGCGGAGCCGGAGAGCATCAGCCCCCACGACGGCGTGGGCTCCGCCGCGCCCAGCCCCAGGTAGCTGAGGGCCGCCTCGGCGAGGATGGCGCCGCCGAGTTGCGCGGTGAGCATGATGATGTAGGGCGCCACGACGTTCGGCACGATGTGCCGCAGGACGATCCGCCACCGCGGGGCGCCGAGCGCGCTGACCGCCTCGACGTACACGTTCTCCTTCACCGAGAGCGCGGTCGAGCGCACCACCCGCGCGGCGCGCGGGATGATCGGGATGGAGATCGCGATCATCACGTTCTGCACCGCCGGCCCCAGGATCGACGCGATGGCGAGGGCGAGGATGAGCTGCGGGAACGCGAGCAGGACGTCCATCAGCCGCTCGAGGAGCAGATCGACCTTCCCGCCCAGGTACGCGCTGGTCACCCCGAGCAGGCCGCCGATCGTGCAGCCCGCGAACGACGCGGTGAAGCCGACGAAGAGCGCGATCCGCGCGCCGTACATGATGCGGCTCATCAGGTCGCGGCCGAACTCGTCGGTGCCGAACCAGTGCTCGGCGCTGGGGCGCGCGAACTGCGAGCTGTAGTCGGCGTGATAGGCGTCGAAGGGGGCGAGCGTCCCTGCCGACGCCGCCACGAGCAGCATCCCGAGGATGATCGCCGCGCCGGCGGCGCCGAGCGGCTTCGTGCGGACGAACTTCAGCACCGCGTCGACGGTGCCGAGC
>JBOHQB010000380.1:0-2982 GCA_050731995.1 Candidatus Rokuibacteriota bacterium | reverse complement strand
TCCTGATCGGCCAGGTGGCCGCGCGCACGTCGGGGATCCGCGTCGGCGCGGGCGGGATCATGCTCCAGCACTACAGCCCGCTCAAGGTCGCCGAGTCGTTCCGCATGCTGGAGACGCTCTTCCCCGGCCGGATCGACCTCGGCATCGGCCGCGCGCCCGGCAGCGACGGCCTCACCGCGCGCGCCCTGCAGTCGGCAGCGACCGGACGCGCGATGTCGCGGTTCCCGGACGACGTGGCGGACCTGCTCGGCTTCGTGCGCGGACGGCTCGAGCCGGGTCACCCGTTCGCGGCCGTGCGCGCGATGCCGGACGGGCCGACGGCGCCGGAGATCTGGCTCCTCGGCTCGAGCGGCGAGAGCGCGGCGCTCGCGGCGTATTTCGGCACGGCGTTTTCGTTCGCGCACTTCATCAACGGCGACGGCGGCGAGGCGGTCACGCGCGCGTATGCCGCGGCCTTCCGCCCGTCGGCCCAGCTGACGGCGCCGCACGCGAACGCCGCCGTGTTCGTCGTCTGCGCCGACAGCGAGGCGGAGGCGGTGCGGCTCGCGCGGAGCCGCGCGCTCTTCATCGCGCGCCTGCGCACGGGCCGGCCGGGGACGTTCCCGTCGTCCGAGGAGGCCGAGGCGCACCCCTGGACCCCGGCCGAGCGGGCGGCGGCGCACGAGGCCGAACGGCGGACGGTGGCCGGCGCGCCCGAGCAGGTGCGGGCGCGCCTCCTGGCGCTCGCGGCGGATTACGGAGTCGACGAGCTGGTGATCGTGAGCATCACCCACGACTTCAAGGCGCGCGTGCGCTCGTACGAGCTGCTCGCGCAGGCCTTCGGGCTGGAGGAGCGGACATGGCGCGACCGGTGACAGTGGCGTGGGGCGGCGGGATGAAGGCGCAGGCGACGATCGGCCCGCATCGTGTAGTCTTTGACGCGTCCGCCGAGGTGGGCGGCACCGACACCGGGCCGTCACCCGGCGAGCTGCTGCTCGGCGCCGTCGGCGCCTGAAAGCTGATGACGGTTCGGCGGTTCGCCGAACGACGGCAGTGGGCGATCGAGAAAATGGAGGCGCGGCTCGTGCTCCACGAGGCGGCCGGCGCCATCACGGCGGTGGACGTCGAGCTCGTGATCGAAGGCGACCTCGACGCCGAACAGCGGGAGCGGCTCCACGAGATCGCCAAGACGTGCCGCGTGAGCCAGGCGCTCACCGGGGCGGTGCCGGTCAATCTGAGATAGCCCAACTTTCGCTGCTCACGAACGATTCTGCTTGACAGCGTTCAGCACGGGGGATGGCCATGTTCCGGCAGTCCCTCCCAGACGCCACCTCAGCGGTGCGAGTAGGCCCGGCAAGGCCCGCGCCGCCGGGTCTCTTCGAAGAAATCATGGATCGCGGCGCGATCGCCTGTTGTCGAGGCGCCGGAGGGGCTCGAAAACCCGGGTATAGAGTCGGTGCAGAGCAGATAAGGAGACTCGCCGATGAACACCAGTGCACCCGACTTTCTTGCCACGCACGAGCCCGCGGCCGAGCTGGACCGGCTCGGCGACGAGATCGCCGAGCTCTCGGCTCACCTCGACGCCGCCACTGCGCGTCTTCTCGATCTGATCCGCGAGTTCGATGCGCGCGGCGGCTGGAATACCGGCTTCCGCTCCTGCGCCGCGTGGCTCACCTGGCGCGTGAGCCTCGCCCCGGGCGCCGCGCGAGAGCACGTGCGCGTGGCGCGCGCCCTCGGCACGCTGCCGCGGCTGTCGCAGGCCCTCGCCCGCGGGGAGCTGTCGTACTCCAAGGTCCGGGAGCTGACCCGGGTGGCCACGCCGGAGACCGAGGAGCAGCTGCTGGCCGTCGGGCGCGCGGGCACCGCCGAGCACGTCGAGCGCATCGTCCGCGGCTGGCGACGCGTGGATCGCAAGGCGGAAGCGCAGGAGACCGCCCGCCGCCACGAGGGCCGCGTGCTGCATGTGTATCAGGACGAGGACGGCATGGTGGTGGTCCGCGGGCGGCTCGAGCCCGAAGTCGGCGCCGTCCTCGTGCAAGCGCTGGCCGCGGCACGCGAGGCGCTGTATCAGAAGGCGCACACCGGAAACGTTCCAGCTGGAACGTGCGCCGACGTTCCCGCGGGAACGCCGACGATGGCCCAGCCCACCATGGCTCAGCAGCAGGCGGATGCCCTGGCCCTCATCGC
Source organism: Candidatus Rokuibacteriota bacterium (assembly GCA_050731995.1). Classification (GTDB taxonomy): domain Bacteria; phylum Methylomirabilota; class Methylomirabilia; order Rokubacteriales; family CSP1-6; genus JBOHQB01. Next base: position 816 of record JBOHQB010000380.1, on the reverse strand, counting down.
GGAGACAGCCCTCCACCACGGCATCGATCCCGGCGCCCCGGCGGAGCGCTACCAGGTGGTGGTCCACGTCGATGCCCCGGTTCTGGCGGACCCCGATCAGCCCGGTCAGTCCGTCCTCGAGGACGGTGCATACGTTCCAGCTGGAACGTCCCAGCGCCTGGCGTGCGACGCGAGCCGGGTGGTGATGCAGCACGGCCGCGACGGCCGCGTCGTGGAGGTCACGGCCCGGACCCGGACCATTCCCCCGGCGCTACGCCGTGCATTACAGCATCGAGACCGCGGCTGCCGCTTCCCGGGCTGCAGCGTTCGATTCGGTCAAGGCCATCACATCCGTCACTGGGCTCACGGCGGCCCGACGACGCTCTCGAATCTCGCTTTGCTCTGTCGCCGGCACCATCGCGCCGTGCACGAGGAGGGCTACCAGCTCCATCGACAGCCAGACGGCGAGCTTCGGTTCCGCCGCCCGGACGGCAGGCCGCTGCCCGAGGTGCCGCGTCCTCCGGAGATTCTCGGTGATCCTGTGCGAGTCCTCTGGGCGCGGCACGATGCGGCGGGGCTTATCCTGCACGCGCAGACTGGGACACCGGGATGGCTCGGGGAGCGTCTGGACGTGGGCTGGGCGTTCTATGTGCTGCATCCGGTGGCGCGGCAGGCGAGTTGGTCTAGCCCAACTTCCGCTGTTCAGGTATGTGAACGGCGCGATCGCGAGGTCGCGCCGTTCGTATCTCTCGATGGCGTCGAGGTCTGCCGCCCGAAATCACGATGTAGTGGCGACCCAGTTCGTTGACTTCATCGCTCGGGCGCGGGCATATGAGA
>JBOHQB010000379.1:0-8166 GCA_050731995.1 Candidatus Rokuibacteriota bacterium | reverse complement strand
GCGAAGGGCTGCGGGAGGCGGTCGAGCCCGCAGTCGTCCGCGGCGGTCCCGCGGTTCAGCGCATCCTCAACCGATTCGGTACTGCGCGCCGCGGCATTGCGGTGTACGACCGCGTCGGCGGGCTGATCGTGGCCACCCCGGACGTCGCGCCGATCCTGCCGCCCTCGCTCGGCGAGGTCATCGAGGCGATCGCGGGTGGCGCGCCGAAACAGAGTCTCCGCCCGCTGGCCGGCCGCCAGTCATTCGTGTACGCGACGCCGCTGCTGCGGGACGACAAGCCGGTCGGCGCGCTCGCGGTGGTGCTCGACGCCAGCGAGCTCGAGCGCGCGCAGCTGGAGATCTGGAAGGCCTACGGCGTCCGATTCCTGGTACTCGGCGTGGTGCTCTCGCTCATCGCGATCGGTGCCATCCACAGCATGATCACCCGGCCGCTGGCGCGCATGTCCGCCTGGACGCGCGCGCTCCGGAGCGGACGCGCGATGCCGCCGCCGACGGTGCCGGACGTCCGGCTCTTCGGCCCGCTCGCGCTCGAGGTGTCGAGCCTCGCGCGGAGCCTGCAGCGGGCCCGGGCGGCGGCGGAAGAGGAGGCCGCGCTCCGGCTGGCCGGCGACCTGGTGTGGACGGAGGAGCGGCTCAAACAGTTCGTCGCAGCGCGCGTGGGTACCAGCTCACTCGTCGTCGTGTCGAACCGGGAGCCCGTGAGCCACGTGCACAAGGCCGGACGGATCCACGCCCAGCAGCCCGCGAGCGGCCTCGTGACGGCGATGGAGCCGGTCATGCGCGCGTGCGGCGGCGTCTGGATCGCCCATGCGAGCGGCGACGCGGACGCGAAGACGGCGGACGCTCAGGGGCGCATCGCGCTGCCGGAGGACGACCCGCGCTACACGCTGCGCCGCGTGTGGCTCGGCAAGGAGGAGGAGGAGGGGTACTACTACGGGTTCTCCAACGAGGGGCTCTGGCCGCTCTGCCACATCGTGCACACGCGGCCCGAATTCCGGCCGAGCGACTGGGCCCACTACGTCGCGGTCAACGAGAAATTCGCCGACGCGGTGCTCGAGGAGATCCGCGACGCGCCGGCGCCGATGATCCTGATCCAGGACTACCACTTCGCGATACTGCCCGCGCTGATCAAGGCGGCGCGGCCCGACGCCCGCGTCGCGATCTTCTGGCACATCCCGTGGCCGAACTTCGAGGCCTTCGGGATCTGCCCGTGGCGGCGCGAGCTGCTCGCGGGGATGCTCGGCGCGGACCTCATCGGCTTCCACACGCAGTACTACTGCAACAACTTCCTCGAAAGCGTGGAGCGCGAGGTGGAGGCGCGGGTCGACTGGGAGGCCTTCAACGTGGTCCGCGGCGAGCACGCGACGCTCGTCAAGCCGTTCCCGATCAGCGTCGCGCCGGAGTTCGTCGAGGACCCGCCGGCGACGACCCGCGCCGAGCTTCTCGCTCGACTCGGCACCTCGGCGGAGTTTCTTGGCGTCGGGGTCGAGCGCGTGGACTACACGAAGGGGCTGCCCGAGCGCTTCCGGGCGCTCCGGCGGTTCCTCGAGCAGAGCCCGGAGTACAAGGGCCGCGTCGTCTTCGTGCAGCTCGGCGCGCCCAGCCGGACGAAGATCCCCCGCTACGCCGCGCTGGAGGAAGAGGTCGAGACGACGATCGCCGAGATCAACGGCGCGCTCGGCACCCGTACCTGGCGCCCGATCCTCTACCTGAAGGGTCACCACGAGCGCGACGACATCTGGCCCTTCTACCGCCACGCGGACTTCTGCATGGTGACCTCGCTCCACGACGGGATGAACCTGGTCGCGAAGGAGTTCGTGTCGGTGCGGGACGACGACGACGGCGTGCTGATCCTGAGCCGGTTCACGGGCGCGGCCCGGGAGCTGGGCGACGCGCTGCTCGTGAACCCCTACGACGTGGACGAGACCGCCGAGGCCATCCGGAACGCCGTCGAGATGGAGCGCGAGGAGCGTCGGACACGGATGGCGCGGATGCGCTACACGGTGCGTGAGCACAACGTCTATCGGTGGGCCGGACTCCTGCTCAGCGAGCTCGCGCGAATCCCGACCGAGGCGCCGGGGGTCAGGGCGTCCTGAGCCTGCCGGCCCGCCTCGTCGCGCGGCTCACGCGCGGGCTCGCGCGCGGTGCCGGCCTCGTGGCAATCTTCGACTACGACGGCACGCTCACGCCGATCGTGGCCATGCCCGAGGCGGCCCGGCTCTCGCGGCGCGGCCGCGCCCTGCTGGCGCGCCTGGCCCGCCGCGAGCGGGCCATCGTGGCGATCGTCTCCGGGCGCAGCCTCTCGGACCTGAGGGTCCGGGTGGCCGTCTCCGGGGTCGTCTACGGCGGGTGTCACGGCCTGGAGATCGAGGGGCCCGGACTGCGGTTCCGCCATCCGCGCGCGCGGGCGGCGGCGGTCGCCGCCGCGCGGCGTCGGCTCGTGGCGGGCGCGACGGCCATTCCCGGAGCGCGCGTCGAGTTCAAGCGCCTCACCGTGAGCCTCCACTACCGGGCTGTGGCCCCGTCCCGTCACGCGGCGGTGCGCGCGCTGGTCGCGTCGGTGGTGCGCGAGGTGCCGGACGTCGTCGTCGTCCCGGGTCGCCGGCTCTTCGACTTCGTTCCCCGCGTGAACTGGGACAAGGGGAGTGCGGTCGGCTGGATCGTCCGTCGCGCGGGCCGCGTGCTGCCGCGTGTCCGGCCGCTCGTGCTCTACGCCGGAGACGACACGTCGGACGAGGCCGCGTTCTCGGCGCTCGGTGCCCGCCACGTGACCGTGCGCGTGGGCGGCGGCCCGACACGCGCCGCCCACGTCGTCCGCGGCGTCCGTGAGGTCCACGCGCTGCTGCGTCTGCTGGTGCGGGCTACGCGGTGAGCCGGAGCATGAGCGCCAGGTAGTCGAAGAGGTGGCGCGTGATGAGGAAGTGCTGCCGCACATGCTCGCGGCCGCGCTCGCCCATCGCGCGCGCCTCCTCGGGGTGGGCCAGTAGATGGCACGCCCGCGCGGCGGCCTCCTCGGGCGAGACCACCGTGTAGCCGGTGACGCCCTCGAGAACCTGGAGCGTGATGCCGCCGACGCGGCCGCCGATCACGGGCCGCCCCTTCCACATTGCCTCGGCCACGGTGAGGCCGAATCCCTCGCGCGTAGACTTCTGCAGCACGATCGTCGCCGCCCGCTGCAGCGCGTTGATGGTCCGGTGCGCGTCGGGCGGCAGGTCGAGGACGCGGATGTCCGGATCGAGTCCCGCGGCCTCGCGCACCTCGGCGAGCACGCGCCCACCCTCCGGGTCGTCGGTCGCGCCCCCGCCGGCGAGTACGAGCCTGACGTCGTGGCGCCGCTTGACGAGACGGTACGCGGCGATCACGCCGAGCGGATCCTTGAAGCGGTCGAAGCGCGAGACCTGCACGAGGAGCGGCTTGTCCGCGGGGACACCGACCGCGTCGAGGACGCGCCCGATCTCGTCGGACCCCATCGGCCGGTTCTTCTCAGCGAGCGGGTCGATCGACGGCGGGACGACGGCGTGGGGGACCGTGACGTGCCGCGCGTAGGCCTCGAGCGAGACGACGACCCGGTCGTAGCGGTTCACGTAGCTCCTCAGGAACCCCCACGCCCTCTCCGCCGGCGCCGACAGGTCGATGTGGCACCGCCACACCCACGCGCCGGTCGCCGGTCGCGACTCGATGAGCGGTGCGGGCTGCGGGTCGTGGACGAGCACGAAATCGCCGTCGAGGCGGAGGCGCCGGGCGTTCGCGCGGTTGACCTTCAGATAGTGCGCGAGCATCGCCTCGGTCAGCGGCGCCTCCTCGCCCTGGAGCGCGTTGTGGAACGCCTTCGTCGTCGCGAAGAAGTCCGCGTCGCCGTCCAGCACGGCCCACTGGGCGTCGACCTCGAGCTCGCGCATGAGGGGCACCATCCGGTGCAGGATCTCCGCGACGCCGCCGCCCACGCGCGTCGAGTTCACGTGCACGAGCCGGCGGCCGCGGACCTGCGCGGCGGTCCGGAACAGGAGGTCCAGCGCGCCGTCGGGAGCGTATTCGCGATACCGTTCGAGCTCGAGCGTGGCCACGGCTGTTTCTCACAGTACCAGACAGGTCAGCCACCCCATGCTAGAGTGACGATGCGACCAGCGGAGGTCCACGCGTGCGCGGTGTGTTGATCACGTTCGAGGGTGTGGAGGGCTCGGGCAAGACGACCCAGATGCGCCGCCTTGAGCGCTGGCTTCGGGCGCGTGGTCACCGAGTCGAGCGCACGCGCGAGCCCGACGGGACACCGCTCGGCGTCGCCGTCCGGGGCCTCTTCGAGAAACGGCCGCAGCCGCTCGCCGAGCTCTTCCTCTTCATCGCGGCGCGGCACCAGCACGTGGCCGAGAAGATCCGACCCTGGCTCGCCGCCGGCCGCGTCGTGCTCTCCGATCGTTACGCCGACGCGACCGTGGCCTATCAGGGTTACGGGCGCGGCCTCGATCTGGAGATGATCCGCGAGCTCAACGTGCGCGCGACGGGCGGCGTCTTTCCCGATCTCACGCTGCTCTTCGATCTCGAGCCGGCGATCGGCTTCCGCCGGCTCGGCGGGCGCCGGCGCGATCACTTCGAGCGTCAGGCGCCGGCGTTTCATCGCCGCGTGCGACGGGGGTACCTCGAGCTCCTCCGCGCCGAGCCCAAGCGCGTCCGGCTCGTCGACGCGTCTCGCCCGGTGGACGACGTCGCGCGGCAGGTGCGCGAGATTGTGTCGGAGCACCTTCCCGGAGACCGTCAATGATGCTGGAGGCGATCCCCGGCCAGGCGCGCGCGACCGAGCTGCTCACGCGCGCGCTGGCAACCGACCGCGTTGCCCACGCGTACGCCTTCGTCGGGCCGCCGGACTCGGAGCGGATGACGGCGGCGCTGGCCTTCGGCCGCGCGCTGCTCTGCGACCAGGGGGGCTGCGGTGCCTGCCGGGTGTGCGGGCTCGTCGACTCGCGCCGGCACCCGGACCTCCACGTCGTCGTGCCGACGCCGCCCGAGTCGAACCCGAAGGGCGCCCGCGCGATCCGGATCGGCGCGATCCGCGAGCTCGAGCGCCAGGCGTCGCTCCGGCCGGCGATGGCGCGCCGGCGCGTCATCGTCCTCGACGAGGCCGAGCGGATGACCGGGGAGTCGCCGCAGGCGTTCCTCAAGTTCCTCGAGGAGCCGCCGGCCGGGACGACCGTGATCCTGATCCTGCCGCGTGCGCGGGCGGTGCCCGCGACGGTGCTCTCCCGCTGTCAGATCGTCCGCTTCCTGCCGCCCGCGCGGCAGAGCGGTGCGGGGGCGGTTGGCGACGTCGCGGCGCTGCTGGAGGAGATCCGCGCGCAGGGGCCGATCGCCCTCTTCCGCCGCACGGACCGGATCGACCGCGATGGCGTCGAGACGCTGGTCGACGCGTGCTGGCTCCACTGCCGCGACCTGCTCCTGGCCAGGGCGGGCGCGCCCGCGCGCCTGCTGCTCGACGCCGAGCGCGCGGACGCGCTCGCCGCGGAGGCGTCGCGGTGGAGCGACGCGCGGCTGCTCGAGGCGATCGAGGCCTGCCGCGCGGCGCGCGAGGCCCTGATCCATAACGTAACGGCCCGGCTCACGGCCGAGGTGCTTCTCAGCACGCTCGCGCGGAGGGCGGCATGAATGAGTTCGTCGAGGAGTTCCTCGTCGGGGTGCGTCTGCGCGAGACCGTGCAGGCCGACGACTACAAGATCACCGACAGCTTCGTCGTCCACGTGGGCGACATCGTCGAGGTCGAGACCCGTACCGGGACGGCGCTGGGCGAGGTGCGGCGGCCGCGCCGGCCGGTCCCCGAATTCCGGCGCGACCGTCTCTACCGGCGCGTGGTGCGCCCGGCGACGGACCCGGAGCACGCGGAGTATCGCGAGCGGCGCGAGCGCGAGGTGCGTGCGGTCGCCGTCGCGCAGCGGCTGGCGCACGGCCGGGGTCTGCCGATGAAGGTCGTGGACGTCGAGATGCAGCCCGCCGAGCGGCGGGTGACGATCTACTTCGGCGCCGACGAGCGCGTCGACTTCCGCGAGCTGGTTCGCGACCTCGCGCGCGAATTTCGCTCACGGATCGAGATGCGCCAGGTGGGCGCCCGCGACACGACGAAGGCCCTCGACGGCATCGGGCCGTGCGGGCGGCAGCTCTGCTGCTCGTCGCATCTTCGGAAGTTCGAGCCGATCTCGGTGAAGATGGCGAAGGCGCAGGATATGCCGCTCACCGACAGCCGGCTGCTGGGCAACTGCGGCAGGCTCAAGTGCTGCCTCCTCTACGAGTTCTCGACCTACCAGGAGCTGCGCGCGCGGCTGCCGAAGGTCAACACGCCGTGCCAGGCGGAGTGCGGCGGGGGCGGCTGCATGACCGGGAAGGTGCGATCGCTCCGGGTGCTGGCGCAGTCCGTGATCGTGGGCTTCCCCGACGGCACCGAGGCCGAGGTGCCGCTCGAGCAGGTCACCTGGGAAGGACGCGAGCACATCAAGCCCCAGTGACCTTCTACCTCACCACCCCGATCTACTACGTCAACGCGCGGCCGCACCTCGGCCACGCGTACACGACGATCATCGCCGACGCCATGGCGCGCTGGCACCGTCTCGCCGGCAACGACGTCTTCTTCCTCACCGGCACCGACGAGCACGGGGACAACATCGCCCAGGCCGCGGCGCGGGCCGGCGTCGGCCCGCAGGCGTACGCCGACGACATCTCGGCCGCCTTCCGCGCCGCGTGGAAGGAGCTCGGTATCACGAACGACGACTTCATCCGCACGACCGAGGACCGGCACAAGGCGGTGGTCCGGACGATCCTCCAGACGCTCTGGGACAAGGGCGAGATCTACCTCGGCCGGTACGGCGGCCACTATTGCTTCGGCTGCGAGCGTTTCTACACCGAGAAGGAGACCGTCGACGGCAAGTGCCCCGACCACCAGCGACCGCTCGAGTGGATCGAGGAAGAGAACTACTTCTTCAAGATGTCGCAGTATCAGGAGTGGCTCGTGCGCTACATCACGGACCGACCGGACTTGATCCGACCGGAGCGGTACCGCAACGAGATCCTGGGCTTCCTGCGCGAGCCGCTGCAAGACCTCTCGATCAGCCGGCCGCGGACGCGCCTCGAGTGGGGGATCCCGCTGCCGTTCGACGACCGGTACGTCACCTACGTCTGGTTCGACGCGCTCATCAACTACGTCTCGGCGCTCGGCGGCCCGCACGATCCGCGCTTCGACAGGTACTGGCGGCACGCGCAGCACCTGATCGGCAAGGACATCCTGAAGCAGCACGCCGTCTACTGGCCGTGCATGCTCAAGGCGGCGGGCATCCCCGTTTACCAGCACCTGAACGTGCACGGATGGTGGAGGCTCGGCGGCGGCAAGATGTCGAAGTCCGTCGGCAACGTCGTCGAGGCGCTCGGTCTCAAGAATAAGTACGGCAACGACGCGTTCCGGTACTTCCTGATGCGCGAGATGGTCTTCGGCCTGGACGGCGACCTCTCGGAAGAGGCGTTCATCGGCCGGCTGAACGCGGACCTCGCGAACGACCTCGGCAACCTGGTCGCGCGGGCGACGACGCTGATCGTGAACCTGTGCGGGGGCGTCGTCCCCGCCGCGCCCGCCGCCGATCCCGAGGGCCTCGCCCAGTCCGTGGACGTCGCGACGAGCTTCCTGAAGGTCGAGATGGAGAAGTTCGCCTTCCATCGGGCGCTGACCGCCCTCTGGGTGTTCGTGGGCAAGGTGAACCAGTACGTCGACACGACGCAGCCCTGGGCGCTGGCCAAGGATCCCGCGGCGCGCGACCGGCTCGAGGCGGTGCTCTACCACCTGAGCCAGGCGCTGTGGTGCCTCGGCGTGCTCCTCGAGCCGTTCCTGCCCGACGCGGCGGCGAAGATCCGGTCGGCGCTCGGCCAGACGGGCGCGCCCAGCCTCGCCGACGCGCGCTGGGGCCGGCTCGCGCCCGGCACGCGCGTCCAGAAGCTGTCGGGCCTCTTCCCGCGCGGGGACGACAAGAAGGATCCGGGGGCGGGGCCGGCGAAGACGTCCGGCGACGAGCGGGCGGGCATCACGATCGGCGACTTCGGCAAGGTGGATCTGCGCGTCGCCGAGGTGCTCGCCGCCGAGGCCGTTCCGAAATCGAAGAAGCTGCTCAAGCTCACGGTCTCGCTCGGCGAGGAGCGGCGCAC
>JBOHQB010000378.1:0-4562 GCA_050731995.1 Candidatus Rokuibacteriota bacterium | reverse complement strand
CGTCGTGGCGCGCCTCGCCGAGCTCGTGGCGATGGCGCGCCGGCCGGACGACGGCCGCACCCTGCTCGTCGAGCTGAAGGCCGTGGGACCGGCGTATCCGCTCTACGGTGCTCTGGCCACGTCGCCCCCGTCAGCGCTCGGCGCGCTCCTCACCGGCGACGCGGTCGTCGTCGGCCACGAGCTGCTCGACCGCCTGGACCTGAGCGTCGGCGGGGGACTGGCGATCGGCGCCCGCACCTTCACGATCGCGGGCGTCGTGGACAAGGAGCCGGACCGGTCCGCGAGCCTCATGACGCTGGGGCCGCGGGTCATGATGTCGCCCGAGTCCCTCGAGGGCACGGGCCTCGTCGTCCACGGCAGCCGCGTGCGCTACCGCACGCTGCTCCGGCTCCCCGGAGAGCTGGCGCCGAAGGCGGCGCGCGACGAGCTGGCGCGGCGGATCTCGAGTCCGGAGGTGCGCGTGTCGGGGTTCGACGAGGCGCAGCCGGGGCTCCGCAAGTTCTTCACCCAGCTCACCGTGTATCTGGGCCTCGTCGGGCTCGCGAGCCTCCTCGTCGGCGGCATCGGCGTGGCGTCCTCCGTCACGACGTTCATGCAGCGCGAGCAGCCGACAATCGCGATCTTGAAGGCGCTCGGCGCCGAGTCGCGCGCGCTCGTCTGGGCCTACCTCGTCGAGACCCAGGCGGTCGCGCTCGCGGCGAGCGTCACGGGCGCCGTCCTCGGCACGGTACTCCAGCCCGCGCTCATCCGCGTGCTGGGCGGGCTCGTCCCGTTCGCCCTCGAGGCGCGGCCCGAGCCGTGGACCGCGCTCCGCGGCGTCGCCCTCGGGCTCCTCGCGACGCTCCTCTGCGCGCTGTGGCCCGTGCTCTCGGCGCGCTCGGTCCGGCCCTCCATGCTCCTCCGGAGCGTGGTGGAGCCCGTCCCGGGCGGCGGCCGCCGGCCGTGGCTCACCGGCGCCGTCGTCGGCGGCGGGCTCGCGGCGCTCACGCTCTGGCAGGCGGGCTCGGTGAAGGTCGGCCTGATCTTCGTCGTCGCCGCCGTCGCGTCGCTGGCCGCGCTCACCCTGCTGGCGCGCGGACTGGGTGGGGTGGCGCGCCGGCTGCCGCGCCCGCGCTCGCCGGCGTGGCGCCACGGCCTCGCCGCGCTGGGACGGCCGGGCGGCCACACCGCGCGCGTCGTCGTGTCCCTGGGCGTCGGCGTCATGCTGCTCGTCGCGGTCGCGCTGCTCGAGGCGAGCCTCGGCCGGGAGGTGGATCACGAGACGAAGCGCGAGGCGCCGTCGTTCTTTTTCGTCGACGTGCAGGCGGACCAGCGCGACGCTTTTGCCCGCCTCGTCGCCCCGGTCACGGGCGGCGCGCCGCCGCTGACGCCGATCGTCCGCGCCCGGCTGGCCGCGATCGACGGCGTGCCGGTCACGCGCCAGATGATCGAGCGCCGCGAGGCGCGCGGCGAGGAGCGCGTGTGGTACCTGACGCGCGAATACGTGCTCACGTGGTCCGGGGAGCCGCCGGCGCAGAACCGGCTCGCGCGGGGGCGCTGGTGGACGACGGCGGAGGCCGCGATGCGCCCGCGCGTGTCGGTCGAGGACGTGGCGGCGCGCGTGCTCGGCGTGGACGTGGGCTCGCGGCTGACCTTCGAGATCCAGGGCGTCTCGATCGAGGCCGAGGTGATGAGCCTCCGGACGGTGGACTGGCAGAGCTTGTCCATGAACTTTTTCATGATCCTCTCGCCCGGCGCACTCGAGGGCGCGCCCGCGACCTACATCGCGACCGCGCGCGTGCCGCCGGCCGCGGAGCGCGGGCTGCAAGACGCCGTCGTCGGCGCGTTCCCGAACGTCACGGTCGTTCCGGTCCGCGATATCCTCGAGCGCGTGGGGATCGTGCTGGGCGAGATCGCGGTCGCGATCCGGCTGATCGCGCTCTTCACGCTCGGGGCGGGGCTCGTCGTGCTGGCGGGAGCGCTCGCGGCCACGCGCTATCAGCGGCTCTACGAGTCGGTGGTCTTCCGGACGCTCGGCGCGACGCGCGCGCTCGTCGCCCGGGCCTTCGCGGTCGAGTACGCATGCCTCGGCGTCACCGCGGGCCTGGGGGGGACGGCGCTCGCCGCGCTGCTCGCCTGGATCGTGCTGCGCTTCGTGCTGGAGACGCCCTGGTCGCTCGAGCCCGGCGCGCTCGCGGCCGGCGTCCTGGCGTCGGTCGTACTCGCGGTGGGGGTCGGGCTGGGCACCACGTTCCGGCTGCTGGGCGTCAAGCCCCTGGCCGTGATGAGACGGGAGTAGACATGTTCAAGCCGCTCGGGATCGATCACGTCGTCCTGACCGTCCGCGACATCGCGGCCACCCAGCGGTTCTACATCGAGAACCTCGGCTGCACGCTGGATCACGTGAACGAGCGAATCGGACTCGTCCATCTCCGCTTCGGCGAGCACATGATCGATCTGCTCCCCGCCGGCCCGGAGCCGCGCGCGGGCGGCGTGGACCACGTCTGCCTGTCGATCCGGTGCGACGATCTGGCGCAGGCGGCCGCGGCGCTCCGCGCCCGCGGGGTGGCCGTGGAGGGGGACGTCGTCGAGCGCCGGGGGGCGTACGGGACCGGGCCGTCCATCTATATCCGCGATCCCGACGGCTATCGGATCGAGCTGAAGCCCAGATGAGACTCGCCCCCTCCGTTTCACAGCCGGGCCCGCCCGGGGTCTACTAGAGCGTATGGGGCCCTCGATTTTCGACCAGACGGTGACTGCTCATCATGGTGAGATCCACCGCTACCTGCGCCGGGCGACGGCGCGGTCGAGCGAAGCGGACGATCTGGCACAGGAGACCTTCTTGCGCGCCTATCGGGCCTGGCACCGGCTGCCCGACGACGCCAACGTCCGGGCGTGGCTTTTCGCGATCGCGACCAATCTCGTGCGCAACCACGCGCGCGGCGAGTCCCGCCGGCGGCGGGCCTACGCGGAAGTCCGCGCGACACGCTCGGAAGCGGCCGCCGACGGACCGGAGGGGACGACGCTCTTCAACGAGGCGCGACAGCTGGTCGAGACCGTCGTCGCCGGGCTGCCGCTCAAGCAGCGCCTGGCGTTCGTCCTGCGCAAAGTACACGATCTCGATTACGACGCGATCGGCGCGAGCCTCGAGTGCTCGTCCGACAGCGCCCGCGCCCACGTCTTCCAGGCCCTGAAGAAGATCCGGGCGGGCCTCAACGGGCACGTGCTGCCCGGGATGGAGTCCGAGTGATGACCACCAAGCCTCAGATCTGCCGGGACATCGAGCCGGCGCTCCTCGCCGCCGCGACGCGCGAGGCGGACGCGCCCACCGCGCACCGTGTGGACGACCACGTCGCCCGGTGCGCGCCCTGCCGCGAGGAGCTCGGGCGCTACCGGGCGATCGACGCGGTCGCCCGGACACTGGCGCCCGCGGAGGCGCCGTCGGCGTCGGCGTTCGCGGCGCTCGGCTCGAGCCTCGCCGACCTCCGCCAGCGGCTGCTGACCTACGGCATCTCCCCCTCGCCGCTCGGCAATATCCTCATCGCGCGCTCCGAGGAAGGCGTGGCCCTCGTCGAGTACCTGGGCGCGGCGAGGACGGTGAAGGCCTCGCGCCTGGCCCGCACGCCGGCTCTCGAGCTCGAGGAGGACGGCGCCGAGGTGAAGCGGCTGGGCGTCGAGCTGCTCGATTACATCCGCGGGCGCCGCACGCGGCTCGAGTGGCCGCTCGACCTGCGCCTGGCGGGGAGCGATTTCAGTCGGGCGGTTCTCAGCGCGACGGCGGCGGTGCCCTACGGTGCCGTGACGTCGTACGCGCGCATCGCCGAGACCCTGGGTCGCCGGTCGGCCGTCCGCGCGGTCGCGCAGGCGCTCCGCTGGAACCCGGTGCCGATCGTGGTGCCGTGCCACCGGATCGTCGGCGCCTCGGGCGCGCTCACGGGTTACGCGGGCAACAAGATCCCGCTCAAGCAGCGGCTCCTGTCCGTCGAGGGCGTGCGGATGTTGCGCGCCGAGGACGATCTCCACATCGCGCGCGAGCGGATGTACGCGCATAACTTCGGGGACACCGAGTACTGCGTGCCGACGTGCGGCTCGCTCGCCAAGCAGTCGCTCGCGCGGCTCACACTCTTCAGCACCCGCGAGAGTGCCGAGGCGACGGGGCTCGCGCCGTGCACGAGCTGCCGGCCGGATCTCCACCCGCTCCCGCGCTGATCCCCGTTTCACGTCCGCCTCCGCCCGGGGTCATACCGGACGGAGGTGGATGATGGCCAAGCGAATTCTGATTCCCGTTGACCGCGAGGGGCGCGCCGAGACGGTCGTGCGCCTCGTCGCGGATCTCGCCCGCTCGAGCGGCGCCACGGTGCGCCTGGTCCATGTCGGGCCGCTGCCCCGGACGCGCATGGACGCGTACGGCCGCGTGATCGCCTACCAGAGCCAGGACCTCGAGCGCATGGAGAGCGTAGCGCGGGCGCGCTTGTCCGTGTTCGCCCACACGCTGCTCGACGGTGTGCCGGTGGAGGTGCGCGTCCGGTGCGGCGACGTCGCGGACGAGATCCTCGACGAGGCCGAGGCCTTCGGCGCCGACC
>JBOHQB010000377.1:0-2656 GCA_050731995.1 Candidatus Rokuibacteriota bacterium | reverse complement strand
CGACGACGGTGTCGACGAGCCCCGCGGCCGTCGGCTCGACCTGGGGGTACGCGTGGGCGCGCCGGGCCACCTCAGGCCCTCGGGTGGAAGCGCCGATACATGCGCCGGAGCGCCGCCGACGGCAGGTGCGTGTAGATCTGGGTCGTCGAGATGTCGGCGTGGCCCAGCATCGCCTGGACGGAGCGCAGGTCGGCGCCTCCCTGCAGCAGGTGACTGGCGAACGAGTGACGCAGCACGTGCGGCGACGCGCGTCGCACGCCCGCGACCACGGCGGCACGGCGGACGATCGTCCACAGCGCCTGGCGCGAGAGCCGGCCGCCGCGGGACGAGAGGAACAGGTGACCGCTGTCGCGGAGGCGCGCGTGGCGCGGCCGAACGTCGCGAAGGTAGGCGCGGACGCGCTCCAGGGCCTCGGCGCCGACCGGGACCAGCCGCTGCTTGTTCCCCTTCCCGGTGCAGACGACGTACCCGGCCGTCAGGTTGAGATCCTCGAGCCTCAGCCCGAGGCACTCCGAGGCGCGGATGCCGGTGGCGTAGAGGAGCTCGAGGATGGCGCGGTCGCGGACGCCGCGCGGGAGGCGCGTGTCCGGCGCTTCGACGAGCGCCGCCGCCGCCTCGTGTGACAGCGCCTTCGGCAGCGGGCGGGGCGCGCGCGGCACCTCTACGAGCTCGGTCGGATCCCGCGGCAGGTCGCCCTCGCGCACGAGGTGCCGGTAGAAGCCGCGCAGCGCGGAGAGCCGCCGGGCGACACTCGACGGCGCCAGGCCGCGCGCGCGCAGCCGCTCCACGTAGAGGATGACATCGTCCCGGTCGATGCCGGCGGGATGCCGGCGGAGCGGCGCGAGAAAGGCGAGGAAATCGAGGAGGTCGCGGCGGTACGCCGCCAGCGTATTCGGGGAGGCTCCCTGCTCCGCCTGCAGGGAACCGAGATACCCGGCGACCGCTTCCATCAGGACCGCCGGTTACGAAAGTGCACGACGGATTATATCAACGCGTCTTCCCGCGCGGCAAGATTCCGAGCAGCACGCGCCGCTCCGTGCATCCGAGCCATGCGCTCGCGAGCCAAAAGGCGAGCGCACCGCCGCCGACGGCGTAGGCGAGCCACGCGGCGCGCAGCCAGACCGACGCGGCGGTCGGCGGACAGGTGGCCCAGAGGTTCAACCCGCACCAGAGCGCGGGCGCGAGGGACGCGGCGAGGGTCCGCCCCGCCGACGCTGTGAGCGCCCGGCCGCCGAGCCGACCGAAGCGCCGGCGGGCGCCCCAGAGCAGCAACGCGAGGTTCAGCCAGGCGCCGAGCGACGCCGCCGCGGCGAGCCCGGCGTAGCCCATCGACGGCATCAACGCGATCGCGGCGACCACGTTCGCCGCCACCGCCACGGCGCCGAGCCGCACGGCCATGCCGGCGGCGCCCAGCGCGTAGAACGCCTGCGCCGCGATCCGGGCTCCGGCGAAGCCGACGAGCCCCGCCGCGTACCACACGAGCGCCCACGCGGTCGCGGCGGCGTCCTCCGGACCGAACCGTCCTCGCTCGAAGAGGACGGAGACGATCGGGCGATTGAGCGCGATCAATCCGACGGTCGCGGGCACCGAGACGAAGACGGCGAGGCGCAGGGTCAGATTCAGCGTGTCGACCACGCTGCGCGTGTCGCCCCGCGCGGCCTGACGCGACATCGCCGGCAGCGACGCTGAGGCCAGCGCGATCCCGAACACCCCGAGCGGGAACTCCATCACGCGGTCGGCGTAGTACAGATACGAGATCGACCCGACCGGAAGCAGCGAGGCGAGCAGCGTGTTGACGAAGACCATCACCTGTACCGACGCGAGCCCGAAGACGGCGGGCAGGAGCAGGCGCGCGACCCGGCTCACTGCCGGATGGCCCCACTCGGCCGACGGGGCGACCAGGAGCCCGCACCGCACCAGGCCGGGCATCTGCACGAGCACCTGGCCGACACCGCCCGCGAGGACGCCGAGCGCGAGCGCGAGGATCGGAGGCTCGACGAGTCCCGCCAGGGCGAGCGTCCCCGCGATCATCCCGAGGTTGAGCGCCGCCGGCCCGAGCGCCGGCGCGAAGAAGCGCCCCTGCGCGTTCAGGGCGCCCATCGCCAGGGCTGCGACCCCGACCAGCACGAGATAGGGGAACATCACCCGTGTCAGCTGGATCGTGAGCGGCGCCAGGCCCGGCACCGCGCCGAACCCGGGCGCGATCACGACGACGAGCCAGGGCGCGGCGACGACGCCGGCCGCCGTCGCCGCACAGAGCGCGGCCAGCGCCGCGCCGAAGACCGCGCGACACATCCGCACCAGCTCCGCCCGCGGGTGGTTGACCGCGTAGTCGCTGAAGGTCGGGACCACCGACGTCGACAGGGCGCCCTCGGCGAGCAGCCGCCGGAGGATGTTGGGGATGCGGAACGCGACGAAGAAGGCATCCGTCGTGGCGCCGGCGCCGAAGACGAGCGCGACGACCATGTCGCGCACGAAGCCGAGCACTCGGCTCGCGAGCGTCGCGCTCCCGATCGCGCCCAGCGCGCCGACGACCTGGCGCTCGACGGGCTCGCCGACCGCGTCGGCGTCCGTCACCTTGCAATTCCTCCGGCGATCGGGCATCGTATTGCGAGCCGCAGCCCGTTCGACGGGCGAGGCGAGCCTGTGATCCAGG
>JBOHQB010000376.1:0-2777 GCA_050731995.1 Candidatus Rokuibacteriota bacterium | reverse complement strand
CCTCAAGGCCGAGTTATACAAAGTCTTGCTTCCTGCCGTCGGCAAGGAGCGCATGGTCGGGGTCGCCGACTGGTTGCTCGGACTCCAACGACAGTGACCAAGCGCCGCCAGGCGACCTTCAAGGATTTGGTCAAGCGGTGGGCTGCGACGATCGGCGCCCAGCCGGAGCGCGTGCAGGTTCAGCGAATGACTCGGAAGTGGGCGTCTTGCTCGCCGGCTGGCCGCTTATCATTCAGCGCCGGCCTCATTCGTGAGGAGCGAGCATTTCAGGAGATCGTCATCGTCCACGAGCTGCTTCACCTGCGCGTGCCCAATCACGGCCGCCTGTTCAAGAGCCTCATGACGGCGTATCTGCCCGAATGGGAGCGCATCGGCGGGCATCGCATCGCGCGCGTCTGTCGCTACAGCGCGAACAGCGCCCGGAAGTCGCCGCAGTGACCGAGGACTTCCGGCGCCTCCTCGCGGCGACCGCCGAGCGCTTCGCCGACCGCATGGCGCTCGTCTCGAACGAAGGCCGTCTCACCCGACGCGACCTCGACCTCCGCGCCGACACCGTCGTCGCGCGGCTGGCCGCGCGCGGCCTCGCGCCCGGCGACCGGCTCGCGCTCACGATCGGCAACACGCCGGAGTTCGTCGTGGCGCTCCTCGCGGGCTGGAGGTGCGGCGCCACGGTCGCTCCGCTCGATCCGCTGCTGAAAGACGACGAGCGTGCTGCGATCCTCGCCGACCTCTCGCCCGCCGCCGTCCTCGACGCGTCCGACGTCGCCGACGCTCCGGGACCCGCGGGCGGTGTTGGGCGGGGGGGTCTGGCGGCGAATGCTTCATTGAGCAAGCCGGCGCTGGTTCTATACACGTCGGGGAGCACCGGGCGACCGAAGGGCGCGGTCATCTCTCACGCGGCGCTCGCGTTCGCCAACCGCTCGTGGGCGCACGACGTGGTCGCGCTCACCCCCGAGGACGTCGTCCTCGCCACGCTGCCTCTGTCCCACTCCTTCGGCCTCAACGCGGGGCTCCTCGCGCCATTCCTCGCCGGGGCGCGCGTCGTTCTCGTGGAGCGCTTCTCGCCCGAAGCGGCGCTGGCCACGATCGAGCGCGACCGCGTGACCGTGTTCCCGGGCGTGGCGACGATGTTCAGGCGGGTCCTCGACTGCCCTTCGCTCGCCGAGGCCAACCTCTCGTCGCTCAGACTTTGCGTCTCCGGCGCGGCGCCGCTACCCTGGGACCTCGCCTGCGAGTGGCGGGAGCGGACGGGCATCCGCATCCTCCGCGGCTACGGCACGACCGAGCTCTTCCGCCCCGTCTCCTATCTGGCCCGTGATCCCGTCGAGCGACCACACGCCGCCGGCCGCCCGGTGCCCGGCGTCGAGGTGCGGATCGTGGACGACGCGGGGCGGACGGTCCCGCAGGGCGAGGCGGGCGAGCTCATGATCAAGACGCCTGCGGCGATGGACGCTTACCTCGGAGCGCCTGAAGAAACGCGCGAGGTCCTGCGCGACGGCTGGTTCAGCACCGGCGACCTCGCGCGAATCACCGACGGAGGGTTCGTCGAAATCGTCGGCCGCAAGCGCGAGCGTATCCTGCGCGGCGGCTACTCTGTCTTTCCTGCCGAGGTGGAGGCCGTGCTCCTGACCCACCCGGCCGTCGCCGAGGCGGCCGTCGGCGGCGTGGCGCACCCGGAGCTGGGCGAAGAGGTGGCGGCGTTCGTCGTCCTGAAACCTGGCGGGGCGGCGACGACGCCGGACGCGCTGGTCGACTACTGCCGCGAGCGGCTCGCCGGCTTCAAGTACCCGCGCCGGGTGACGCTCGTGGCCACGCTCCCCCGCAGCTCGACGGGCAAGGTGCTCAAGGCGAGGCTCGCTGCGGAGGCGGGCACGCCAGTCGACGAGCGATGACGCGTCCCTTCGTTCTCCTGATCTCGATCGACGGCTTCGCCGACTTCTACTGGCGCGACGAGCGCGTGCGGATGCCGACGCTCCGCGCGCTCGCCGAGCGCGGCGCGGTCGCCGACGGCATGACGGCCGTGTTCCCGAGCACCACGTGGCCGACCCACGTGAGCCTCGTGACCGGTGTCGGGCCGGCGCGCCACGGGGTCGTCGCCAACCACGTCCTCAACCGGGCCACCCGCCGCGCCGAGGACCTCACCGGCGACCCGATCTACGACGCGGGCGCGCTGCTGACGGCACCGACCGTGTACGACCGCGCGGCGGCGGCAGGTCTGAAGGTCGCCGCCGTCGATTGGCCGGCCACGCGCCACGCGCCGTCCCTCGCCTTCAACCTGCCGTTCTTCAAGGACCAGCGCGTCTTCGAGACCCAGACGGCGCGCGCCGTGTGGGAGGAGCTCCGGGCGGCCGGCTTCCCGATGGAGCGGCAGGGCGAGTGGGCGCTCCTGCCCAGGCGCTTCATGAAGGACGCGATGGTCGCCGGGGTCGCCGCGCACGTGCTCCATCGCCACGCGCCGGACATGCTCCTGGTCCACTTCCTCTGCGCGGACAGCCACCAGCACCTCTACGGCCCGCGCACGCCGGAGGTCTACTGGGCGATCGAGTACATCGACGCGTGCATCGGCCGGCTGCTCGGCGCCCTGCCGGCCGGCGTCCGCGACCGCGCCGCCGTCTTCGTCGTCTCCGACCACGGCTTCCTGCCCGTCGAGCGCGACATCCGTCCCAACGTGCGGCTCAGGCGGCTGGGCGCGGTCGGCGGCGACGGCGCCGCTGGATTCACCGGCGAGGCGTGCTTCGTGATGAACAGCGGCGCCGGCTACCTCTACGCGCTCGACG
>JBOHQB010000375.1:0-7548 GCA_050731995.1 Candidatus Rokuibacteriota bacterium | reverse complement strand
CGACATGCGGCCGCCCGGCCTGACGCTGGAGCGGTTCTTCCACCCGCTCCAGGCGTTCTTCGTGCTGCCGCTCTTCGCCTTCGTCAACGCCGGCGTGAGCCTCGACGGCCGCATGCTGGAGGCGCTGGGCCATCCCGTCACGCTCGGCGTCATGGCGGGTCTGGTGCTGGGCAAAGTCGTCGGCATCTCGCTCATGAGCTGGCTCGCCGTGCGGCTCGGCTCGGCGCGGCTGCCCGACGGGGTGACCTGGCTCCAAGTCGCCGGCGCGGGCCTGCTCGGCGGCGTCGGCTTCACCATGTCCCTCTTCGTGGGCGAGCTCGCCTTCGAGACCGAGGCACTGCTGACCGCCGCCAAGCTCGGTATTCTGGCGGCGTCGCTGATCGCCGGCGTCGCCGGATACGTCGTGCTCCGCGCGGGCCTTCCGGCCCGACCGGGCTGAGGCGCCCGGCCGGCTCCGCCTGAAGTCGGGGTATGATTCCCGACGGAACGCGAGCTCTTTGCCAGGAGGCGCTGCCATGACGAGCCACGGCCACACGGACGCCCGGACCCTTCACTCCCGCCTCAGCCACCCGGTGATCGACGCCGATGGGCACTGGCTGGAGTACGGGCCCGTCATGAAGGAGGAGTTCCGTCGGATCGGCGGCGCCGCGGCGGTCGAGGCCTACGAGACCGCCAGCGCGCGCGTGCCGAACGCGCTCAAGATGTCGGTGGCGGAGCGGGGCCGGCGGCGGGTCGGCATGGAATCCTTCTGGTCGTCGCCGAGCGAGAACGTGCTCGACCGGGCGACGGCGATGCTCCCCCGGCTCATGTACGAGCGTCTCGACGACCTCGGTCTCGACTTCTGCGTTGTGTATCCGACGGCGGGCCTGAGTTACCACCGGATGCAGGACACCCGGCTGCGCCGGGCGATCTGCCGCGCCTACAACGTGTTCGCGGCGGACCAGTTCCGCGGTCTCGGGGACCGCGTCATTCCCGCGGCGATCATCCCGATGTACACGCCCGACGAGGCGATCGAGGAGATCGACTTCGCGGTCAAGCAGCTCGGCTACAAGGTCGTCATGGTCGGCGGCCTCATGCGGCGCCGCGTCGCCGAGCTGGAGGAGAAGCATCCCGAAGCCTCGAAGCTCGTCGAGTGGTACGACGCCGTCGGGCTCGACAGCCCGTACGACTACGATCCGGTGTGGCAGACGTGCCGCGAGCTGAGGATCGCGCCGAGCTTCCACAACGGCGCGCGGTCGATCCTGCTGCGCAACTCGCCATCGAACTTCTGCTACAACCACATCGGCCATTTCGCCTCGGCCGGCCACGCCGTCTGCAAGGCGATGTTCTTCGGGGGCGTGACGCGCCGCTTCCCCGACCTCAACTTCGCCTTCCTCGAAGGGGGCGTCGGCTGGGCGTGCATGCTGTACGCCGATCTCGTCGGGCACTGGGAGAAGCGCAACGGGCAGGCGATCCTGTCCACACACCCGAGCCGGCTGGACCGGGCGGCGCTGCTGGAGTACGCGCGGAAGTACGGCCGCGAGGCGGTGATCGAGGCGGTGAGCCGCGGCGAGGGGCTGGACGGCGACTCCAACTCGGCCCTCGACGGCGGCGTCGAGGACCCGGACGACTACTTCCGGTGCAAGATCACGACGAAGCAGGACATCAAGGACCTGTTCGTTCCGCGCTTCTATTTCGGCTGCGAAGCCGACGATCCCGCCAACGCGTGGGCGTTCAACACGCGCGCGAACCCGATGCGCGCCCGGCTCAACGCGATCTTCAGCTCGGACATCGGCCACTTCGACGTGCCGGACATGACGGCGGTCGTGCCGGAGGCGTACGAGCTGGTCGAGCACGGGCTGATCGACGGCGACGACTTCCGTGACTTCATGTTCGCGAACGCGGTGCGGTTCTGGGGCGAGGTGAATCCCGATTTCTTCAAGGGCACGGTGGTCGAGAAGGCCGCCGAGGGCGTCCTGGCCCGGAAGGTGAATCCCCGGTGAAGACCCGGAAACCCGCGCCGTGAGCCGCTCGATCCGGGGCGCGCTCGCGGCCGTCCTCGGCCTCGGCGCGCTCGCGCTCGTCGCGCGTGACGCGCGCGCCCAGCACGCCGGTCACGCGCCGGCGCCGCCGGCCGGGACGCCGCGCACGTACACGATGGAGGAGCTCCACCGGTCCGGCGGCGTGCCGCGCGGCTGGAAGTTCGCGCTGCCCCAGGGCGACGCGGCCAGGGGGCGCGAGGTCTTCGCCCAGCTGGAATGCTTCAAGTGCCACGCGGTCAAGGGAGAGCGCTTCCCGGCGTCGGGCGGCGACGCGACGAGCGTCGGTCCGGAGCTCACGGGGATGGGCGGCCAGCACCCGGCGGAGTATCTCGCCGAGTCCATTCTGGCCCCGAACGCCGTGATCGTGGCCGGACCGGGCTTCACCGGCGCCGACGGGCGCTCGATCATGCCGAGCTACGCCGACGCGTTGAGCGTCACACAGCTCGTCGACCTCGTCGCCTATGTGAAGAGCCTGACGGGAAGCGACGGCCACACGCATGCGCGTGACGCGGCCACGCGTGAGCGAAGCGTCGGCGACTACGTCGTCAGGCTCGAGTACGCCGCGAAAGGCGGCCACGCCGGCGACGGCGCGCACGCGGGTCACGCCCACGGCGCGGCGCCCTCGGCCGGCCACCTCATGGTCTTCGTGAGCGACGCGTCCACGGGCGAGTCCGTTCCCTACCTGCCGGTGAGCGTGACGCTCCGGGCCAAGGGCGGGGCGTCCCGGACGCTGAAGCTCCTGCCGATGGTCGGCGGGCAGGGGTTCCACTACGGCGTGAGCGTGAGTGTGCCCGGCAGCACGTCGCGCCTCGCCGTCACGATCGGTCGCACGACGATGCGGGTGATGCCGTCGGCCGCCGGACGCTTCTCGAAACCCGTGACCGTCGAGTTCGAGTGGCAGGGCTCCTAGTCCCGGCCATCGCCGGTATGACCGGCCTCTCCGCGCCCGTCGCAACGTGGTTCGCGCGCCGCTTCGCCCGGCCGACCGAGCCACAGGCGCGCGGCTGGCCGCTGATCGCCGACGGCCGCGACACGCTGATCTCGGCGCCGACCGGCTCGGGAAAGACGCTCGCCGCATTTCTCTTGGTGATCGACCGGCTCGTGCGCGCGGGATTGCGCGGCGAGCTCGAGGATCGCCTCGAGGCGGTCTACGTCTCGCCGCTGCGGGCGCTCTCCCACGACATCGCCAAGAACCTCGAGACGCCGCTCGCCGAGATCCGGGAGGAGGCGGCACGCCTCGGCCTGCCCCTGCCGGAGATCCGCGCCGCCGTGCGGACGGGCGACACCGGGCCGGCGGCGCGCGCGGCAATGGCGCGGCGGCCGCCGCACATCCTCGTCACGACGCCGGAGTCGCTGTACCTCCTGCTGACCTCGCCGCGCGGGCGCGCGCTCCTGGGCACGGCGCGCACGCTCATCGTGGACGAGATCCACGCCCTCGCGCGCGACAAGCGGGGCTCGCACCTGGCGCTCTCGCTCGCGCGTCTCGACGAGGCGTGCCTCGAGGCGCGCCCCGGGTCCCCTCGCCGCCCGCAGCGGATCGGACTCTCGGCCACCCAGCGCCCGATCGACGTGCTGGCGCGCTTCCTCGTCGGGCCGTCGGGAGAGGCCGCCGTCGTGGATCTCGGCCACCAGCGCGACCTGGATCTCGGCGTGCTGGTCCCGACGAAGGAAGACCTCCAGGCGGTCGCGCCGGCCGAGCAGTGGGACGACCTCCTCGACGTGCTCGCCGACGAGATCCGCGCCCACCGCACGACCCTCGTCTTCACCAACACGCGGCGCCTGACGGAGCGGGTCGCGCACCGCCTCGGCGAGCGGCTCGGCGCCGAGCGCATCGCCGCCCACCACGGTTCTCTGTCGCGCGAGCGGCGGCTGCGCGTCGAGGAGCGGCTGCGCGCGGGCGATCTCGCCGCGCTCGTGGCGACCGCGTCGCTGGAGCTCGGCATCGACATCGGCGCGGTGGACCTCGTCTGCCAGATCGGCTCGCCCCGCGGGATCGCCACGCTCCTGCAGCGGATCGGGCGGTCGGGGCACGCCCTCGGGCTCACGCCGAAGGGGCGGCTCTTCCCGGCGACGCGCGACGAGCTGGTCGAGTGCGCGGCGCTCGTCCGGGCCGTGCGCGCGGGCCGCCTCGACCGCGTGGAGCCGCCGACGGCGCCGCTCGACGTCCTCGCGCAGCAGGTCGTGGCGACGTGCGCCGACCGGGAGTGGCCGGAGGACGCGCTCTTCGCGCTCGCGCGCCGTGCGACGCCGTACGCGGACCTCGCGCGGGCCGACTTCGATGCCGTGCTCGAGATGCTGGCGCAAGGCTTCGAGACGCCGAGGGGCCGACGCGGCGCCTGGCTGCACCGCGACCGGATCCAGGCGCGCGTGCGCGGGCGACGTGGCGCGCGGCTCGCCGCGCTCACCTCCGGCGGCGCCATCCCCGAGGTCGGTGACTATCGGGTCCTGCTCGATCCCGACGACACCTTCATCGGCACGGTCAACGAAGACTGGGCGATCGAGAGCATGGCCGGCGACGTGTTCCTGCTCGGCACCCACTCCTGGCGCATCCGCCGCGTGGAGTCCGGCGTCGTGCGCGTCGTGGACGCGCAGGGCGCGCCGCCGACGCTGCCGTTCTGGCTCGGGGAGGCGCCGGCGCGCACCGAGGAGCTGTCGGAGGAGGTCTCCGGTCTGCGCGCCGCGGTCGCGGAGCGGCTGCGCCGGGGCGTCGCGGCGGCGGCGGCGTGGCTCGAGGGCGAGTGCGGGCTTCCGGGCGCCGCCGCGCTCCAGCTCGCCCGTTACATCGAAGCGCAGGTGGCGTCCACGGGCTTCGTGCCGACGCGCGACGATCTGTTGATCGAGCGGTTCTTCGACGAAGCGGGCGGGATGCAGCTCGTGATCCACAGCCCCTACGGCGCGCGCGTCAACCGCGGCCTCGGCCTCGCGCTGCGCAAGCGGCTCTGCGCCTCGTTCAACCAGGAGCTGCAGGCCGCGGCCACCGACGACGCCATCGTGCTCTCGCTCGGCAGTCCGCAGACCTTCCCGCTGGAATCCGTCGGGCGCTTCCTGTCCGCGCGCACGGTCGAAGAGGTGCTGGCGCAGGCGTTCCTCGCCTCGCCGCTCTTCGCGGCGCGCTGGCGCTGGAACGCGACCCGCTCGCTCGCCGTGCTCCGCGCCTACGGGAGCCGCCGCGTCCCGTTTCCCGTGCAGCGGATGCAGGCCGACGATCTGCTGGCCGCCGCTTTCCCCGAGCAGGTCGCCTGCCAGGAGAACGTCACGTACCCGATCGCGATCCCGGAGCATCCGCTCGTGCGTCAGACGGTGCACGACTGCCTGCACGAGGCCGCCGATCTTCCGGGTCTCGTGCGGCTGCTCGAGCGGATCGAGGCGGGCGAGGTCCGGCTCCACACGCTCGAGACCGTCGAGCCGTCGCCGTTCGCGCACGAGGTTCTGGGCGCGAAGCCGTATGCGTTCCTCGACGACGCGCCGCTCGAGGAGCGCCGGACGCGCGCGGTCGCGCTCCGCCACCTCCTGCCGGAGGCGGCGCAGGATCTCGGCCGTCTCGACCCCGAGGCGATCGCGCGCGTGCGCGACGAGGCGCGCCCCGTCGTCCGCGACTCGGCCGAGCTCCACGAGGCGCTCCACGACTGGATCGTCGCGCGTCCGGGCGACCTCGACGGCGAGCCCGGCTGGCTCGCGTCGCTGATCGCCGACGGGCGCGCCGCGCACGTGACCGGCGCCGACGGCGTCCGACGCGCCTTCGCCGCCGAGCGACTGGCGGAGGTCGAGACCCTCTTCCCCGCCGGCACGGTCGCCCCTCCGATCCGGCTGCCCTCCTCGCTCTCGCGCACGGTGGACCGCGAGACCGCGGTGGACGCGGCGGTGCGCGGTCAGCTGGGGGCGCTCGGGCCGGTCACGGCGGTGGACCTGGCGGCGCGACTCGGCGTGACGGCGGACGACGTCGCGGCGTCGTTCGCGCGGCTCGAGACGCGCGGCGTCGCGCTCCGTGGGCGCTTCGATCCCCTCCTCGCCGACGCGCAGGCGTGCGACCGGGGGCTCCTGGCGCGCGTGCACCGCTATACGCTGGCCCGCCTGCGCCGCGAGATCGAGCCCGTCACCGCGCGCACCTTCTTCGCCTTCCTCCTCCGGTGGCAGCACGTCCATCCCGACGCGCACCTCGCGGGCGAGTCGGGGACGCTCGCGGCGGTCGAGCGTCTCGCCGGCTTCGAGGCGCCCGCGGCCGCGTGGGAGAGCGAGCTGCTCGCTGCGCGCGTGGACGAGTACTCCGCCGACCTGCTCGATCGGCTCTGCCTCGGCGGCGAGGTCGCGTGGGGGAGGCTCGAGCCCGGAGGCGGTGAGGGGACCCCGCAGCCGTCCCGCGCGACCCCGGTCGCCCTGTTCCCGCGCGGGCAACGGGACGCGCTGCTGCACGCGGCGCTCGCGCGCGGGCCGCGCGACCGCGCGGGACTGCGCGGCCCCGCGTCGCGTGTGCTCGACGTGCTCGAATCGCGCGGCGCGCTCTTCGCGGGCGAGCTGCGGGCGGCGACGGGTCTCCTGCCGAGCCAGCTCGACGAAGGGTTGCGCGAGCTCGTGGCGCGCGGGCTCGTCGCGTGCGATGGATTCGCGTCGCTCCGGCGGCTCCTGGGCGGCCCCTCGCGCCCGTCGCGCCGTCGTCCCGGACGCCCGCGACCGGCGGGCCCGCCGGGACCCGAGGGGCGCTGGGGCGTGCTGTCGCCGCTCGGCGAGGCCCCTGACCCAGACGTGCTCGCCGAAGTGACGGTACAGCGGCTGCTCGCCCGCTACGGCGTCGTCTTCCGCGACCTCGTCGCGCGCGAGTGGATCGCGTGCGGCTGGCGCGAGGCGCATCGGGCGCTGCGCCGGCTCGAGGCGCGCGGGCAGGTACGCGGCGGCCGCTTCGTCACGGGCTTCACGGGCGAGCAGTTCGCCCTGCCCGAGGCGGTGGCGGCGCTGCGCGCCCAGCGGGATCGCCCGCCCGACGGACGCGAGACGCGCGTCTCGGCCGCCGATCCGCTCAATCTGGTCGGCATCCTCACGCCCGGCCCGCGGATACCCGCCGGGCACACGCGCTGGCTCGTCGTCCGCGACGGCCTGCCGATCGCGGTGATCGAGCGCGGGCGACGTCGCGAGCTCGCGGCCGCGTCAGACGACGGGTAGTGGCACGGCGCGGGCCCGGCCACCATCCGATGCCGCCGCTTTCGATGCGTCTCCGCCGCCCGCGCGTCGGTATAATCCCCGACATGTTTCACGGCTGGCGGACGCTCCGGTTGATGGCGGTCGTCATCGTTTGCGTGCTCAGCGTGACCTTCACCACGCCGGCGAAGGCCGAGGCCATCGATCCGTTCACGGCGGTCGGGCTCGCGACCGCCGCGGTCGGGGTGGTGATCCTCGTCGTGTTCCTCGTCGTCGCGAACATGTCGGACGCGAAGCGCGCCGCGGTCCCCGTGCTCTACGCGTGCGCCGAGGCGGAAGGGCAGTTGCGGACCTGCTGGCCGCTCGAGCACGCCGGCTCGGCGCCCGTGCTCGTGAT
>JBOHQB010000374.1:0-5498 GCA_050731995.1 Candidatus Rokuibacteriota bacterium | reverse complement strand
CGCGCGGCCGAGCGCGACGCGCTGGCGCTGGCCGCCGGAAAGCTCGCCCGGGTAGCGCCGCTCGAAGCCGCCGAGGCCGAGGCGGGCGATCACCTCGTCGGCGCGCCGCCGCCGCGCGGCGCGGGGCAGGTCGCGCAGGCCGAAGGCGACGTTGTCGGCGACGGTCAGGTGGGGGAAGAGCGCGTACCCCTGGAAGACGTACCCCACCCGGCGCCGCTGAGCCGGCAGGTCGGCGCCCGTCGCGGCGTCGAAGAGCACGTGGCCGTCCACGACGATCCGCCCCGCGTCGGGGCGCACGAGGCCGGCCAGGCACTGGAGCGTGAGCGTCTTGCCCGCGCCCGACGGCCCGAAGAGCACAGCGACGCCGTCGCCCGCGCTCCACTCGACGTCGAGCGCGAAGCCGGGCAGCCGCTTGACGAGGCGGACGTCGAGGCGACTCATGCGGCGCGCGCGCCGAGCCGTCCCGCGGTGAGGAGCACCGCGCAGGAGAGCGCCGTGAGGATCACGACGAGGACGACGGCCTCGCCGCTCTCCCCCGTCTGCACGGCCGTGTAGACCGCGAGCGGAAGCGTCGTCGTCCTCCCGGGGATGTTGCCGGCGAGCATCAGCGTCGCGCCGAACTCGCCCAGCGCGCGCGAGAATGCGAGGACGAGGCCGGCGAGGATCCCGTTGCGCGCCAGCGGCAGCGTGACCTCGAGCGCGGTCCGCCACTCCGGGCGCCCGAGCGTGTAGGCGGCCTTCTCGAGGTCGCGGTCCACCGACTCGATCGCGGCGCGCGCCGTCCGCACGAGCAGCGGGAGCGCCATCACCGTCGCGGCGATCACGGCCGCGTACCACGTGAAGGCGACACTCCACTCCGTCACCGCGTACAGCGGCGCGCCGAGCCAGCCCCGACGGCCCAGCAACACGATGAGGTAGTAGCCCGTCACGGTCGGCGGCAGGACGAGCGGGAGCGTCACGAGGAGGTCCACGAGCACGTGCCCCGGGAACCGCCGGCGCGCCAGGAGCCACGCGAGCGGGATTCCGACGAGCGCGTTGAGCGCGGTCGCGAGCAGCGCGACGCGCACCGACAGCTCCAGCGCGCCGAGCGCTGCCGCGCTCACGGCGTGCCGCGCGGCGGCGGCAGGAAGCCGAGCCGCGCGAGCGGCGCCTGACCCTCGGGCGCGAGCAGCAGCCCGATGAAGGCCTGGGCCAGTGCCGGATGCTTCGTGCCGGCGACGACCGCGACGGGATAGACCACGGGACGGTACGTGTCGTCCGGCGGACGGAAGCGCTCGCGGACCGCGTGGCTCCGAGTCGCCACGTCGGTCGCGTACACGAAGCCCGCGTCCGCTTCCCCGCGCGCCACCCAGTCGAGGGCCTGCCGCACGTTCTCGGCGAGGACCAGCTTCGGCTGAAGTCGCTCCCACAGCCCGAGGGCGCGAAGACTCTCCTCCGCATACTGCCCGACGGGCACCGTCTTCGGGTTGCCGATCACGATCCGTCCGAACCGCGAATCGAGCAGATCGGTCGGTCTGGAGAGATCCAGACGCGAGTCGGCCGGCGAGATCACCGTGAGGACGTTCCGCGCAAAGGTCCGGCGGGTCGCGGCGACGATCAGCCCCTTGCGCTCCAGATCGTCCATCTGGCGCTGGGCGGCGGAGACGAACACGTCCACGGGGGCGCCCGCCTCGATCTGCTTCTGCAGTTCCCCCGACGAGCCCAGGTTGTACCGGAGCGTGACGCCCGACCGCGCGCGCACGAAGCGCCCGCCCAACTCCTCGATCGCTTCCTTCATGCTGACGGCGACGGAGAGCATGAGCTCCTGGGCATGCGCGGGCTGCGTCACGGCGACGACGGCGAGCAACGCTGCGAGGAGCCGGAACATCGGCGCGATTATCGCACGCCGCGCTGTTGCACCCGGGTGAGTCCCCAGTTGACGAGAAACATCAGGGCCAGCAGCAGCAGCGCCAGCGCGATCGCGATCTCGAAATTACCCTTGCCGGTCTCCAGCACCATCGCGGTCGTCAGCGTCCGCGTCTGGCCCTTGATGTTGCCGCCGACCATCATGGAGGCGCCGATCTCCGAGATGACTCCGCCGAAGCCCGCCATGACCGCGGCGAGCATCGGGAGCCGCGCTTCGCGGAGCACCACCCACACCATCTGAGCGCGGGAGGCGCCGAGCCCGAGGATCTGCAGCCGGAATCGCTCGGGCACCTGCTGGACCGCCGCGAGGGTGATCCCGGTGACGATCGGCGCGGCGATGACGGCCTGCGCGAGGAGGATGGCGACGGGTGTATAGAGGATCTCCCAGGCGCCGAGCGGACCGCTCCGCCAGAGCAGGAGCGTGACGAAGAGCCCGACGACGACGGGTGGGAGCCCCATGCCGGTGTTGACGGTGCTCACGACGAGCGTCCGCCCGGGAAACCGGGCCAGGGCGAGGACGGCACCGGCGGGCACACCGAGCAGCAGCGCGAGCGACGTGGCGCCGCCGGAGACCTGAAGCGAAAAGAGCAGCACGGACCAGACATCCTGGTCGCCCGTGAGCAGCAGCGCGAGTGCCTGGCGGAGGCCGTCACGGAGAAGATCCATCGTCTACCGAACTCCGACCTCCTCCTCCTTCAGCCCCGCGATCGGCACGAAGAGCGGCTGCCCGTACCTGTCGATCCCGAATGTCTTGACCACCTGCTGCACGTCGCTCGACACGATGAAGTCGGCGAACGCCCTCCCGCCCACCGCGTTGACCCTCGGCCCGTTCGCGGGATTGACCTCCATGACGGAGTAGACGTTCAAGAGCAGCCTGTCGCCCTCGACGAGGATCGGGAGCCGTACGCGCTTGCCGAAGGCGAGATACGTGGCGCGGTCGGTCAGCGTGTAGGCGTTCCGGTCGTCGGCGATGCCGAGCGTCTGGCCCATCCCCTGCCCCGCCTCGACGTACCAGCCGCCAGGGGGATCGACGCCAGCGAGCTTCCAGAGGGACTTTTCGAGCAGGTGCGTCCCCGAGTTGTCGCCGCGCGAGACGAACCGCGACCCCGACCCCGCGATGGCCTTCATCGCCTCCGCGGCCTTCTTCCCTCTGGTCTTCGCCGGGTCGTGGGCGGGCCCGACGAGCACGAAGTCGTTGTACATCACGAGACGCCGGTTGAGCATCCTGCCGTCGACGATGTACTTCTTCTCGAGCGCCGGCGCGTGCGCCAGTACGACGTCGGCCTCGCCGCGCGCCGCCAGGGCCAGGGCCTGCCCGGTCCCCACCGCGATCGGCTTGAGGGTGTAGCCCGTCTGGCGCTCGAACAACGGCACCAGCACGTCGAGAAGGCCGGAGTCCTGCGTGCTCGTCGTCGTGGAAAGGATGACGGGCGCGCGCTGGGCGTGCGCCGGGAGGGACACCGCCAGCGCGAGCACGAGCGAGACGAGAAATGGGACGGCGGGCCGTTGCCCGAGCATGGCGCGCAGTCTATATGCTCACGAGAGCATAATCAAGCCGGGCCCCGCTTGGTATGCTCTGGGGCGGCATCGAATCCATCGTGGAGGCTTCAGCCATGACCGAGGAACGCAAGGCCGCCGTCACGCTCGGGGGCAACCCGATCACGCTCGCCGGGCCCGAGCTCAAGGTCGGGCAGGCCGCCCCCGACTTCACCGCCGTCGACACCGCGCTCCAGCCCGTCCAGCTCAGCAGCGCCCGCGGCAAGGCGCTCGTGATCGCGGCCGTCCCGTCGCTCGACACGACGGTCTGCGACACGGAGATCCGGCGCTTCAACCTGGAGTCGGCCGCGCTCTCGGGCGTGGAGATCTGGACGCTCAGCATGGACCTGCCGTTTGCCCAGAAGCGCTGGTGCGGCGCCGCGGGCGTGGACGTCGTGAAGGCGCTCTCGGATTTCCGCGAGCGGATGTTCGGGCCGGCGTACGGCGTTCTGATCAAGAGCGGCGCGCTCACCGGTCTGCACACCCGCGCGGTCTTCGTCATCGGCAAGGACGGCTGCCTGACCCACGTCGAGTACGTCAAGGAGATCGCGAGCGAGCCCGACTATGCCGCCGCGCTGGCCGCCGCGCGGAAGGCCGCCGGCGCCTAGCGGAAGAGGAAGGGCCTCAGCGCTCCCTGCGCGCATGGTCGGCGATCGAGCGCGTGATGGCCTGGGCCCGATGATATCGCGACCTCCTGATCGTCATGATCCCGTCGGGTCCTGGACGACCTCCGCAACGCGGCGCGCGCGCGCGCGAACGGCGCCCCGCTGTTGCTCCGTGTCCATCGCGACGGCACGAGCCTGTACCTGTCGATTCCCGCCTGACGGCGGATCAGGCGCCGGCGTCGCGCCCCCGGGCGGCGCCGGCGCGCCCGCCCCGCCTGCCGGCCGCTCGATTCCCGTCGATCTTCCGGAACGCTCCACCCCGCGTCCCGGGATGGTAGACTCAGCAACTGTCCGATGACGCCCAAGCCGGGAAGCGGAGTGAGCCAGAAGACCGCGATCTTGTTCGATTTCGGAGGGACTCTCGACAGCGACGGTATCCCCTGGAAGGCCCGGGTCGCCCGCCTCTTCGAGGCGGCCGGGGTCCCGCCGCGCGACGGGTTCGATCCGCTCTTCTACGCCGCCGACGACACGCTCGTCGGCGCGGTGGACGCCGACCTGCCGCTCCGCGACACCGTCGAGCGTCTGGTCCTGCCGCTGGGCGAGGCGCTGGGCGCGTCGTCCGACGTCGCCGCCGGCGTGGCCGCGCGGTTCACCGAGGAGACGCTCGGCGGGCTGCGCGCCCGCGCGCCGCTCCTCACCGGCCTCGCCCGCCGCTATCGGCTCGGCATCGTCTCGAACTTCTACGGCAATCTCGAGCGCGTCTGCGCAGACGCCGGGATCGCGCCGTTCTTCGGCACGATCGTGGACTCGGCGCGCGTGGGCGCCGAGAAGCCCGATCCGCGAATCTTCGGCGCGGCCCTCGCGGCGCTCGACGTCGCTCCCGCCGACGCGCTCTTCGTGGGCGACTCGCTGCCGCGCGACATGGCCGGCGCGCGGGGCGTCGGCATGGCGCACGCCTGGCTCGCGCCGGCGCCGGCGGCGCGCGCGTGCTGCCCGGACGACCCGGTGATCCACGCGCTCGACGAGCTCGAGGCGCTGCTCGCGTGACCGAGCTCGTCGGCGGCATCATCGCGGCGGGCGAGGGACGGCGGCTCCGCGACGCGGGCTTCACGGTCCCGAAGCCGCTGGTCGAGATCAACGGCGTGCCCCTGCTCGAGTCCGTGATCCGCAACTTCGCCTCCGCGTCGGTGCGCTCGATCGTCGCGATCGTCAACGCGCAGGAGGCCCAGTGCGTGGACTGGGCGCGCGCGCGGTTTCCCGACCTCGACCTCCGTTTCATCGTGAAGACCACGCCGTCGTCGCTCGCGAGCTTCCGGGAGGTCGTGGCGGCCTCGACGCCCGGCCGCCTGCTGGTCTCGACGGTCGACGCGTGGTGCCGGGCGGGCGATTTCGCGACGTTCGTCGCGGCCGCGCGCCGGCGCGACGCCGACGCGACGGTGCTCGCCGTCACGC